>JAGAAJ010000047.1 GCA_017615355.1 Prevotella sp. | reverse complement strand
GTGTACCTCAGATTGACTGTGATTGACATACTCTTTTCCTGTTTATCCTTGCTGCATCCTACAAGAAGAAAGGCGAATAGTATTATTAGATATGATATCTGTTTCATACGTTTTTATACGCTTTTGCCTAATTCAAATGCTTCCTGCAGCTTGGCATTTCCCTCGATAGCCTTTGGCTCGTTAACACCTCCACAGAAGATGGTGCCAGCCAGATGGCTCTTGGGGTAGCAGGCAATCCAACCGCCAAGACCAGTCTCGGCACGCTTCGGCGTCTCTGGGTCATCATCTGCAGCGGTAGTCAGCAGATAGATGTCGCGGAACTTGTAATCCCTTCCATACATGGCATTCATACGGTCTATGAGCGTCTTCATCTGCCCGCTCATCTCGTAATAGTAGATGGGAGTAGCCCATACTACAACTTCGGCTTCCATCACCTTTGCCATGATGTCGTTCACATCATCCTTTATGACACACTTACCCAGCTTATGGCATCCCATACAACCCTTGCAGAACTGGATACTTTTGTCTGAGAGAGAAATCTTCTCCACATCGTTTCCGGCAGCTTTGGCACCTTCCACGAACTTGTCAGCGAGCATGTCGCTGTTTGAACCGTGACGAAGACTCGTCGAAATAACTATTATTCTTTTCATCTTTTGCTTGTAATACCTAAATACACTTAAAACTAACGGCAAAGATAGTGATAATCAGGGAATTTTCGCTAAATTTGCATCGACATTTATGATAGTTTATGAAGAAAAGTGGTATTATTACAGCATTCTTGGCCGTATTCATGATGGTTATGCCAAGTAAAATGTCCGCTCAGGAAGAAAGCGGTGAGGACCAGCTTTCGAACGGATTTCAGAAAATCAATGTTATTGAGGACTTCACCGATAACGGCTTCCAATGGTTCCGTGATGCTCAGTTGCTATGTGCAGGAAACAAGGAGAAGAGCAATGCCATGACTATCGGGTGGGGCGGCATCGGTACACTCTGGCAGCGTCCTTCCCTGACTGTCTATGTTGCCGAGCAACGTTATACAAAGAAGTTTATGGATGACTCGGAGTATTTCACTGTGATGTCATTTGACGTGAAGGACAGTAAGGTGCTGAACTACATGGGAACGAAGAGCGGACGCGACGGCGACAAGGCTCAGGCTTTGGGACTTCATACGGCCTATACAGCCAATGGAACGCCATATTATACAGAGGCAACGATGGTGATAGAGTGTAAGATTATGTATGCCGCACCCTTTGATCCCCAGAATTTCAAGAGCGACGTGCCCAAGAATATGTATGGCCATTTCCCTGCAGGTGTACATTCCATGTATATCGGTGAGGTGGTTAATGCTTGGAAGAAATAATAATACGATTATGGCAGAGAATTGTGAAAATTGTAAGTTCAGGGCTAGGTACGACCAGAAGCCCAATTCGTTTTTAGGCAGGTTCTGGCGGTGGCATATTAACTTCTGTCCAGGTTGGAAAGCGTATTTCACCAACTTGAGTGAAGAGAAGAAAGCCGAGTTAAGGGAAAAGTATAATTTCACGAAATATTGAACTATGAACTTATTGGATTTAGCAAAATCGAGGTACAGTTGCAGGAACTATCAGCCTACGAGTGTTGAACAGGAAAAGCTGGACTACATCATGGAGTGTGTTCGCTTTGCACCTTCAGCAGTAAATAAACAACCTTGGTTGTTCCACATCGTCAGCAACGAGGAGAACAAGACAAAGCTGCAACAGTGCTATAACCGTGATTGGTTCAAGACAGCCCCGATGTATATCATTGCCTCTATCTTGCATGATGAGGAGTGGGTAAGAGCCGACGGCAAACATCATGGCAATATTGATGTTGCCATCGCTGTGGAGCATCTTTGCCTGGCTGCTACTGAGCAGGGGCTGGCTACGTGCTGGGTATGCAACTTCGACGCTAACCTATGCAAGGAACTATTTAGCTTGCCAGAGAACGAGGAACCAGCAGTCATCATTCCTTTGGGCTATGCTGCTGATCAGATGAAACCAAAGAGCCGCAAGGCCATTGACGAAATCGTTAATTGATATGGCATACACAGGACGTTTCGGACAGTCAGATGACTATAGGCGCGAAGAACTGATTCGAATAATTGAGCACTCTGTCGAGAATCTGACCCTACAGGAGTTGGAGGCTCTGTATTATGACATGTCTACCAAAAACTACATCAACGAAAAAAGGACAGAGGGACGGGTCTCTGTTCTATGAGGGAAGCTTCGTGAGACAAGACGAATAAAGCAAATAGTATTTGGGCTGACCTGTTGGTCGGCTCAAATTATTTTTGGTTCATATATGTAACATTTTTGTTTTTTCCATACATATATTATAAAAATGGTGTAACTTTGCAGAAGATATGGCAAAAAGAAGAGAAATAAGAAATAGCACAGCAGAGTTCCTGATCTTTCAGATTGAGGGAAAAGAACAAGGTGTAGAGGTGTACTATAAGGACAAAACCGTATGGTGTACCCAAAAGGCGATGGGTATGTTGTTCGACTGCACCTCTGATAATATAAGTGTGCATTTGCAGAACATCTATGATACGGATGAACTAAAAAAAGAGGCAACTACCGAGAAAATTTCGGTAGTTCGACGTGAGGGTAATAGGGATGTTAATCGTACACTTCAGTTCTATAATCTCGACGCGATTATTAGTGTAGGATACCGTGTCAATAGCATTCGTGCCACTCAGTTCCGTCAATGGGCAACCAATGTCCTGCGAGAGTAAAGGACAGAGGGATGGGTCTCTGTTCTGTGAGGGAGGATGAGTGAGGCAAAATGAAAAAACGCCCTGCCAGGCATTGCTGCTTGGCAGGGTGATTTATGATTGGTAGAAACGAGGCGGATTAGTAGCCGGGATTCTGCCAGGCTTTCTTCTCGGCATCGCTGAGGTTGGTGCCGTCCTCATGCTGCAGCTGGTCGATGAACGTCTGCGGGATGGGGCGATAGTTGTGGCGATCCTGCACGTTGGGAGCAGCCTCGGGGTTGAAGGCCTTGGCACGCTTCACCAGCAGGCCTGTGCGAGCCAGCTCGTCCCAGCGGTTCCACTCACCCAGCAGCTCACGTGTGCGCTCGTTGAAGATGAAGTTCAGCATACGGTCGTAGTCGCTCGTAGCGCCGATGGCGTTGAGCACGGCCACATCTTCTGCGGGCAGCTGTGTGTAGCTGGCAATCTGCAGGTCGGAGGCGTCGGTGGTCTCTTCAATGCCTGTGGAGAGATAGTAGGTGTTGGTGTGCAACATCGTGGCGTAGTAGGCCTGGGTGTTGGTGAGGATGTTGCCTGCCTTGTCCTTGTTCTTCTTCACAGAGTTGGCATTGGCGGTAGAGTTGTCGTTGTCGCCGCCGTCAGCCTTGAGGAATGCCATTGAGCCGTCGGTGTAGTAGTTGCGGTTCTCGCCCTGCTTCCACTGGCCGCGAGCACGCAGCACGTTGACGGTGTTGATAGCCTCCTGATACTGTCCGAGACGTACCTGGCACTCGGCCTTGACGAGATAGGTCTCACCGGTGCGGGCCATGATGACGTCGCGGTGGGCATCGCCCTTCTCAGCTGTACGCGAGCCGTCGGCGGTCTTGTTGATGCCGCAGAACACGTTTGAGGTGGCGGTGTTGCCGGTGTAGGTGTTCAGCACGTACTTGCCATCCTGGAAGGTGACGAATGCGTTGGGTACCCACTTGCCTGTGCGGGGATTGACGAAGCTGTGGGCGTCGCCGCCGCGTCCGAAGGTGCCGTAGGGGTTGCCGTCGAAGCGGGTGTCGCTCTTCTTGTTGAGGATGAAGATGATGCCCTCGTTGCCGATGTCGGGCACCTGGTCTTCGGTGATGCCGTTGGCCTCCATGACGTCGGCGTCTTTCTTGGCGATGTTGTTCAGGCCGTAGACGGTCTTGAAGGTCTTCCACATACGGGCGTCGTTCACGTTGTCAAACACCGAGTAGGTGTACTCCGTGGGACGGCAGCGCTGGAAGTCCATGCCGCCGATGTACTGGCCGCGCTGTACCCAGCCTCCTGAGAAGTTGGAGAACTGCGGGTCGAAGTAGTTGTAGGTACGGTTGCCGAAGCGGCCTTGTGTGCTCTTGTCCTCGTTGTGCTCTGCAGCCATCAGGATCTCTGAGAGTCCTTCGTTCTTGCAGTCGACGCCTGTCCACTTGGCGTAGAGGTCCCAGTAGTCGGCAGCCAGCGGGCAGGCCTTGATCACCTCGTCGCAAAGGCTGATGGCACGGTTCAGGTCAGTGCTCTTGTCATACTTGGAAGCCCACGATGCGCAGCGCTCTGACTGACGATACAGCAGGGCCTTGGCCAGGAAGTGGGCAGCGGTGTACTTCGTCCAGGTGCCGTTGCCGCGCCACTTGTCGGTGGGTAGCATCTTGTAGGCCTGCTCAAGGTCGCTGATGATCTGTGCCAGCGTCTCGTCCTCGGAGGCACGCTGGTAGTCCTTCTTGATCTCGCCGTTGGCAGGCTCGGTCTGCAGCACCACACCGCCGTACTGGCAGAACAGGCGGTAGTAGTTGTAGGCGCGCAGGAAATAGGCCTCGCCCAGGGCTTTGTTGCGGGCGGCTTCGTTTTCCACGTTCACAGCCTTGCTGATGACCAGGTTGGCGGTGGCGATGCCGTAGTACATCTCGTCCCACAGGGCTGACACAGCGGGGCAGTTCTTGTTGGCTGCGCCGAGTGCGGGTGTGCAGTCGAGGGGATTGAGGCGGTTGTCGTAGGTGTTCCAGCACTCCGAGGTGAGGTCGGCGCCGTTGGTGAACTCGTCGCATCCGTAGAGGGTGATACCGTAGGCCCACTCGTAGCCGAAGTGCCAGCGGAGGTTGCCATACAGGCCGGCGGCCATCTTCAGGGCGCCCGTCTCGTCGTTGAGCAGTGCATCGGTCACCTTGTGGCCGGCGTCCTCGTCGAGGAAGTCTTCGCTGCAGGCCGTGGTACCCATGAGGGCGAGCATCGACAGCGCACCGCATACTATTTTATTGCTGATATATTTCATAGTTCTGAATATTTCGGAATTTCGTTAAATACGTTGTGGAAGCTTAGAATTCGACGTTGAGTCCGACGGTGAAGCCACGGTTGTAGTAGGTGGCACCCGTGTCGAGGTCCATGAAGTCAATCGAGGAGCAGAGCATACCCAGGTTGCGGCCCTGAATGTAAACCTTGGCACCGTTGATGCCGATGCTCTTGCAGAGGGCTCTGTCGAAGTTGTAGCCCAGCGAGAGGTTGCGGATCTTGACGAACGATGCGTCCTTGAATCCCAGCAGGCTGGAGTAGGGGTCGCCGCCCGACTGGTTGTAGATAGGCTTCTGCCAGTCGGCGCCGGTGTTGTTGGGCGTCCAGTAGCTGATCTCGCGCTGCTGATACATACCCAGCTGGCCCTCGCCGCCTGCGTTGACCATATAGTTGAAGCGGCCCATCAGCTCGAGGGTGAGCTCGAGGCCCTTCCATGTGAACGTGTTCGTCCAGCCTGCGGTGAGGCGCGGGTTCTTGTTGCCCAGGATGACACGGTCGTCGGCATCGATCTTGTAGTCGCCGTTCTGGTCGACGGGCTTCACGTTACCGGCGCTGAACTTGTGGCCGTTCTCGTTGAACTTGGCCATCTCGGCTGCGTCGCTCTCCTGCCAGATTCCGTCGTTCTCATAGCCGTAGAACACAGCGATGGACTCGCCGATGAACCAGGCGTTGGCGATGTCGTCTTCCTTGCCATTGGCCAGCTCCACGATCTCATCCTTCTGCCAGGCGAAGTTCAGGTTCGACTGCCACATGAAGTCCTTCGTCAGCACGGGAATGGTGTTCAGCGTCAGCTCCACACCCTTGTTCTTTGTCTGACCGATGTTGGCCATCATTGAGGGATAGCCCGACAGCGAGGGAACGGTCATGGCCAGCAGCAGATCCTTGGTCTTCGACGTGTAGATGTCGAGGGTACCGCCTACGCGACCCTTCAGGAAGCTGAAGTCGAGACCGAAGTTCCATTGTGTGGTCTTCTCCCAGCCCAGGTTCTTGTTAGGCATGGCGTTCGAGCCGCTGGTGTAGTAGGGCTCGTTGGTGACGAAGATCTGGCTGTTGCCTGTGCTGAACGGCATCCAGTAGCTGCTGATCACACCCAGCGTGCCATAAGGCGACACGGCGGCGTTGCCGGTCACACCCACGCCAGCGCGAAGCTTCAACTGGTCAATCCAGCTCACGTTCTTCAGGAATTCCTCCTGCTCCATGCGCCAGCCAAGGGCCATCGAGGGGAAGAAGTCCCACTTGTTGCCTTCTGCCAATACTGAGGCACCGTCCCAGCGGGCCGAAGCGGTGAGCAGGTAGCGGTCCATATAAGAATAGTTCACGCGCGCCATATAAGATGAGAGCTGGTTCTCCGACAGGTCGGTGCCCATCGAGGCCTTGTACTGTGCGTCGGTGATGTCGATGGCACCCATGTTGTTCCACAGGAACGAGGGGATGGTGACTTTCTCTTCACTCATCGAGCTCGACTCCCTGTTCACCTTCGAGGCACTCTGCAGCAGGGTCAGGCCAACGGTGTGCTCGCCGAAGCTCTTGTTGTAGAGCAGCATGTTGTCCAGCGTCCACGCAAAGTTGCGGGCATCGCTGCGCGAAGCGGTGTTGTTGCCGCCGGCACGGCTGATGGAGCTGCTGTCGAGGAAGTTGCCGCGACGGTAGTAGCGCAGGTCGGGACCGAACTGCATCTTGTACTGGATGCCGTCCAGGGGCTTCAGGATCTTGCCAAAGTCCACCTGGGCATAGAAGCTGCCCAGCACGCGGAAGATCTCGCGGTTGTCCTTCGACTTGTTCCACTCGTCGATGATGGAATAGGTGTTGGTGGTAGAGCCACCGGGCTGGGTGATGATCTCACCGTTCTCGTCGTAGGGTAGGGTATAGCGCAGGATGGCCTTGGCAGCTCCGTAGAGGTCGCGGGGACCTGAGCTGGTGCCGTAAGCCACGCTGTAGCCGTACTTCTGCACGCCGTAGGAAGCGTTGAGCGAGCCGCCTGCCTTGAACCAGGGCGTTGCCTGGATGTCGGCTGATGTGGCGAAGTTGTAGCGCTCAAAGCTCTGGCCCATCTGCGTGCCTTTATTGTTCAGATAGCCGAAAGAGACGAAGCCGCGCAGGTTCTTCGTGCCTCCGCGGGCGCTGAGGGTGTGCTGCTGTGTCACGCCGGTACGGGTGACGAAGTCGGTCCAGTCGGTGTCGGTCACCTTCGAGCCGTCCCATGTGCCGCCGGCCCAGCCCTTCATCACGTTGGCAAGGGCTGTCTCGTCGCCAGCAAAGAAATTCTTGTCCTGCTCCTGATTGGGCTGGTCGCCAGGAGTGTACTTGTCAGGGCTCTGGTTGTAGTAGGCCCAGCGGCGCCAGGTGATGTAGTCGCTGGCATTCATGGCGGGGCTCTTGTCCACAATCTTCTCGAAGGTCATCGAGCCGTTGTAGCTGAGCTGCATCTTGCCCTCCTGGCCACGCTTCGTAGTGACGAGCACCACGCCGTTGGCACCACGCGAACCGTAGATAGCCGTCGAAGAGGCATCCTTCAGAATGTCGATGGCCTCGATGTCACGCGGGTTGATGCTCTCGATACCGCCTGCCTGGAGGGGCACACCGTCCACCACGTAGAGCGGACCCTGATCGGCCGAGATAGAGCGCGTACCGCGGATGCGGATGCTACCCACCTCACCGGGACGCTCACTCGTGGTGATGTCCACGCCGGCAGCCTTGCCCTGCAGGGCCTCGAAGGCATTGTTCACGGGCTTCAGGTTCAGCTCCTTCTCGCCTACGCGGGTCAGGGCACCGGTCACGTCGCTCTTGCGCTGCACGCCATAGCCCACGACCACCACTTCGTCGAGCTGCTGCTTGTCCTCCTCGAGGCTGACGTTGAAGCTCTGACGGCCGTTTACGGCGAGGGTCTGAGTGCGGCATCCCACATACGAGATTACCAGCTGGGCGTTCTGCGGCACGCCGGCAATGGAGAAGTTACCGTTCAGGTCGGTCACCACACCATTGGAAGTGCCTTTCACCACGACGCTGGCACCGATGACCGGATCGCCAGAAGCGTCGACAACTTTACCTGTCACTCTGTCCTGAGCCATCATCACGGCCGAGCTGACCATCATCAGGCAAAGGAGAAGCAGGCGGCGCCAGCCAAGACAGCGGCGCAGCAGGTTCGTTTCTCTTTCTTCTTTCATGTGTTGTTAGTTTTAAAAAGGGTTAATAATATAGAGAAGTTTTCTGTATTCGTAAACGTTTTCGTTATGCAAAGTTAACCCTTTTTGTTTTATCGTAACTAACAAAAACGTGAAATAATTACACTTATAACAAAAACTGCAGTTGAATGTCAAAAAAAAGGGGGAGCCTCCACATAAAAATATGGAGGCTCCAAACAAATATTGTTACTATTATGCTATGCTGAAAGGCTGGAAACTGCCGTGTGATGGATGAAAGTTAATCCTCCAGCCATTCTTTGCGGATGGCGTCGCGATCCACCTCGTCAATCAAGACCTCAGCCAGGGCGGTGACAGCTTCGAAGGGAATTTGCAGGCGGCAATCGTCGCTGTCCGTAGTGAGCGAAGGCAGGAAATGCGGCATCTCTTCCTTGTAGATTTCCCTCATCCTGCTGCCTACTCTGCCATTGTCTACTGAGCAGGAATAGGTGACATTGGCCAGGCGGTCGCAGAGCTTCACAAACGGGGCATAGGGTGTCTGGCGAATGCCCTCATAATACTTCTCGCCAGCCCGCTCGGCCCGTGTACGGCCTTTGTCGTTGGTCAAGGCATAGACAATCTCCGTTGCCATCAGGGCCTGATCTTCCTTCATCCACTTGCGGGCCCTTTTCATGATGTCGTGGTAGGTCTGCCGTGTATCCTCGATGCTGTCGTGGAAGAAACTGCCAAAATACAGGGGCACCACATCCTCCTCGCGGGCACATACCAGATGGCCATAGCTGTTGATGCCCTCAGCCACCATGTCAAGATGAAAACTGTATGGCAAATCGTCGCCATAGACCTGATTCACACTCTCATGCAACTTGTGGGCGGCAAGCCTGATTTCCTCTATCTGCTTGACGTATTTTTTCCTGTAAGTTTGAAATTCTTCCTGTGTCATAAAAGGGCTCTTGTTGATGAGCAAAAGTCAAATTGCGGTGCAAAGTTACACATTATTTATGAAAATAGCAAAGAAATGAAAGATAATTCGGAGAAATTGTTTATCTTTGCAGCAAAATAATCAGTCAAGTGCTCGCTTGACTCTAAGAGTTATGAAAGGGATGCGGAAGATGAGAATGATTGTGCTGACGATGATGCTCGCAGCAGTTTCTGTTGTATGCCGAGCCCAAAGAGAGACGATTGTCTTTACTCCGCAGTGGACGGCGCAGGCGCAGTTTGCGGGCTATTACGTGGCACAGGAGAAGGGCTTCTATAGGGAGGCCGGTGTCGATGTGAAGATTGTGCACCCGTCGGTCACGCAGCCGGCTATGGATCGTATACGCAAAAACGAGAGCCAGGCTACGACCTTACAGCTGTGCCAGGCCTTGGAGATTGTTGACGAGGGCATCGGGCTGGTCAATATCCTCCAGACGTCGATGAACAATGCGCTGGTCATCGTGTCGGCTCGAGGCAAGGACCCGTTGACGCAGAAAGGAGAGCGCGTGGGCATCTGGAAGGCCGGTTTCGGGCAAATCGCCCTTTGTATGAGCATCATGGAAGGACTGGACTACGAATGGGTGCGCTTTGCCACAAACATGAATCTCTTCGTGACGGGGGCACTTGACGCTACGCTGGCCATGAGCTACAACGAATACTACCAGATCGTGCAGGCAGGAATGGAGCTCTCAGACGAGAGTGTTTACCGTTTTTGCGACCACGGCTACAACATCCAGGAGGACGGTGTCTATATGACACGGGCCTACTACCGGACGCATCAAGAACAGGCACGAGCCTTTGCCGAGGCCAGCAAGAAGGGTTGGCTATGGGCAGTAGATCATCCGGATGAGACGCTCGACATCGTGATGAAATATGTGAAGGCCGACCGCATCGCCACCAATCGCACCATGCAGAAACTGATGCTGCAGGAGGTGCTGAGGCTGCAAGTGGACCGTGAATCGAAAAATCGCGAGTTCCGCCTCAGGCCCGACATGGTGGAAAAGGCCAGCCGGCTGATGGTGGAGAACAAAATGCTTAAGCGCGAGGTGAAGTATGAAGAACTAATCAGGAATTAGGCCGACATGAAGAGACTCCGCAACTTTATACGCCAACAACTATCCGTGAGACTAAGCCTCTGGGTAGTGTTTTTCGCCGCTCTCATTTTCATCGGCGCCCTGAGCTATATGTTCCGCGAATCACGCCAGACCGTCCGTCAGGAAGCCATCAACCGTGCTACTGAGATACTCGACAACACCATTCTTCGCGTCACCAATATTCTTGACCACGTGGAGGTGGCTGCCGACAACTTTGAGTGGCTGCCCGCACGACATCTCGATGCACCCGACTCCATGTTTGTCTATTGCAGGCGCATCCTGATAAACAACCCCAACCTGAACGGCTGCTCCATAGCCTTCGAGCCCTATTTCTTCCCAGACCGGGGACGCTATTTCTCGGCCTTCTCCTACAACGACAATGGCGAGATCCAGACCACGCAGGAAGGTAACTCGCATTATGAGTATTTCTATATGGACTGGTACCTGCTCTGCAAGCTGCTCGACCGCCCGTGTTGGACTGAGCCGTTCATGGATTATAATCCCGATGACATCTATTCAAAGGATATGATTGCCTCCTATTGTCAGCCCATGAAAGACAAGGACGGAAAGTTTGTAGGTACCTTCTCGGTCGACCTCTCCCTCAGCTGGCTATCGCAAACCATTTCTGCCGTAAAGCCCTATCCCAACTCCTACAGCATCATGATAGGCAGGGGCGGCACCTTCTTCGTACATCCTGACACCACCAAGCTGTTCTATCAGACTATCTTCACCGAGACATTGGAGCATCCCAACCAGGCACTTACCGATCTGGGCCATGCCATGCAGCGCGGAGAGGCGGGCATGCGACAGCTCAACATGGACGGAGAAGACTGCTATGTGTTCTACAAACCCCTTGCCGACACAGGCTGGAGCGTGGCCATCGTATGTCCCGAAGACGACATCTTCGGCGGCTTCAACCGCCTGCGGCACGTTGTCTGGATCATCGTGCTTCTGGGACTGCTGCTGTTGCTTTTCATCATGAGCCGCATCATCACAAAGGAGCTGAAACCGCTGAAGAAGCTGGCCGGTCAGACGAAGATCATTGCAGCAGGCCAGTTTGACAAGACATTGCCCGATGACGGACGCTGCGACGAGATAGGAGAGCTGACTCACTCGTTTGGCAATATGCAGCACTCGTTGACAAACTATATTGATGAGTTGAAGAATACCACGGCTCAGAAAGCTTCCATGGACAACGAGCTACAAGTGGCCAAGGACATACAAATGTCGATGCTGCCGAAGGTCTATCCACCCTATCCAGACCGCGACGATATCGACATCTACGGACAGCTCGTGTCGGCTAAAGAGGTGGGTGGCGACCTCTTCGACTTCTTCATACGCGATGAGAAACTCTTCTTCTGCATCGGCGACGTATCGGGAAAGGGCGTGCCGGCAGCTCTTGTAATGGCGGTCACTAGGGCACAGTTCCGAGCCATTGCTGCACACGAGGTCTTGCCCAACCACATCATCAGCGAACTGAACGATACTATGGCCGAAAGCAATGACTCCAATATGTTCGTGACCCTCTTCGTGGGAGTCCTCGACCTGCTCACTGGCCATATGCGCTATAGCAACGCCGGCCACAACTCACCCATCCTCATTGGCAGCGGGGTGGGGTCATTGCCTTGCGATTCGAATATCCCCGTGGGCATCATGTCCGGGTGGAAATACACGGCACAGGAAACCTCCATCGATCCGCATACCACTATTTTCCTCTTCACCGACGGACTGACCGAGGCAGAAGATACCAGACATAGGCTGTTCAAGGAAAAACGTATCTTCGAAGTAATCGGCAAGACAAGAAATCAGCCAAAGCTGCTCATCGATGCTATGACTGCCGCCGTCCGCGACTACGCGGGAGATGCCCAGCAGAGCGATGACCTGACCATGCTGGCCATTCAGTATCATCGCATAGAGGCAGACATCAAGTTCCAGCGTAGCCTTACCCTGCCCAACGATGTCCAGACTGTGCCGCAGCTGGCCGAGTTCGTTAACATCGTGGGCGAGGCCGTGGGCTTCGACACGCCAACAGCCATGAAGATGAATCTCGCCATCGAGGAGGCGGTAGTCAACGTGATGAACTACGCCTATCCTGCAGGCGTCAGGGGAATGGTAAATATCAACGCAAAAGTCAGTAATGAGTGGGTCAAGTTCATTATTAGCGACAATGGCACCCCCTTCGATCCAACTGTCATTTCCGATGTTGATACCACCCTTTCGGCTGAGGAGCGTCCCATTGGCGGACTAGGCATCCATTTGGTCAGGCAGATTATGGACAGCGTCGACTACGAGCGGGTAGAAAACCGCAATGTGCTGACACTCATCAAGAAACTATGAACGTAAAAAATCAATAATTATGAACACAACTATCAAAGAAGAGAACAACAACCTTGTGATGTATTTTGAAGGCCGCCTCGACACGGCTGTCGCATCACAGGTGGAACAGGATACCACTCCGCTGGCTGACTGCCAGGGCAAGGATATCATCCTCGACTGCACAAAGCTAGAGTATATTTCCTCAAGCGGTCTGCGTATCTTCCTTTCCATCCTGAAGAATGCCAAGCCCAAAGGCAGTCATGTCTACATCAGGGGCCTGAACGAAGAGCTGCAGCAGGTGTTCTCCATGACCGGCTTTACCAACCTCTTTGAATTCAAATGAGGCTTCTAGCTATTGGCTATTAGCTTTCGGCAATAAATTTTGCTCTTTGCTAGTAACCAATAGCTATAGGATACTTTGATGATTACTTATTGGTCAAGGGCAGGTACCAGTTCTTCGGATCGGTAAGGTCCTTGACGGGATTCTTGAATGCCAGCTTACGGGCCAGCCAAAGGCTGCCGAAGTTGGGAGCGTAGTGTCCTGTGGCATTCTTATGGCGTGCCAGACGGCAGAGGTCATAGAAACGACTGCCCTCAAAGGCGGCCTCTAATGCCAGTTCGTCGCAGATCAGGTCCTCTATGGCATTGATGGTGTCCTGAGAGGAGGTAAGAGGTGAGAGATGAGAGGTAAGAGGTATGAATGTACCGGCAATCTCGTTGAGCTTCAGACCTACGATGGTGTCAAGCTGATAGGGCGAGAGACCTGGGGTGAGGCTGATTTCCGTAGTGGAGAAGACAGCGTCGCCAATGATACCTGTGCCGTGTGAGTGGACACCGTAGAAGGAGTTTCGCTGCTGGAACTTCGTCTGGTTGGCCTCAGAGAGCAGCGTTCCCTGCAGCATCTGACGTGTGGCAGGACGGATGTAGGGCTGTTCGAGGAGTAGGGGATTGATGCCGTCCTTGAGGATGGCGAAGGCTGCGTCGTAGTAGCCCAGGCGGTTGAATGCCTCAGCCAAGTGAAGCAACACGGTGCTGGTGCGATAGATGCGTACTTCGGGATAGCGGTACTTCGTCATCCAGGTCTTGATGCTGTCGCCCTCTGTCTCTTCATGCAGGATGGAATTATAGCGGGTATCGCCCAAGGCTGCATGCTCTACCATCAGCCTGTTGGAGGTGCTGGCCGTGGTGGCATAGTGATAGTCCTGTGCTTTGCTGAGTGCCAGATAACTGTCGCTGGCTTTCAGTTGTATCTCGTCGATATAGCCTGGCGTGTTGGAGTAGAGGTCGTAGCCGAAATAGAACGGCAGGTCGGAGATGGCGCCCTGACGGCTGTTGGTGTTGAGGGGAATATAGGTGACGAGATCATTGTTGGACTGGAAAATCTCATTCCACTGGCTGCGGTTGATATAGGACGAGGTGCGTGCTGCATCCCAGTTGGTGGGCAGCTCGTCAAACTGACGGGAGCGTGAACGGGAGCTGTAGGCAGCATAGTAGTCGGTATAGGGCGTCTCGCATACCTGCGTGAGGTAGGTGATAAAGCTGCGTGCGGCCTTTTCAAACTGCTCCGTCTCGAGATACATATCACCTAAGACCACCTCGACGGGGAAATAGACGTTGCTGGTGTAGAAAGAACTGCCGGAGGGATAGGTTCCGCCAAAGTCGGGCAGTTTCGTACCCATATACTCACCCTTTGCATTGAAGCCCGTGTACTGTTCAAGGTCGGGAGCCAATGCTGCCACGATTCCCTGCAAATCCTTATAGTGGTCGGCATCGGTGGGGAAGTTGTCAATCTGCGAGATCTGCGTCAAGGGGTCGGTGAAGAATGGCACCTCACCATAGACACGTGCCAACTGCATATAGGTCCATGCACGGATGGCCTTGACGGCGATGTACTCAGGCATGGCCACATAACGGGCACCGCTACGCAGCATCGTGTCGCGATGGGCGATGTAGTAGTTGCAGTTGTTGATGACGCGATAGTAGACGTAGGCCGAGTCATAGCGGTTGGCAGTGGTGGCCGAGAAATTGGCCAGCTGACGCAGGGTGTTGTCGGTGTACTCGGTGGTCTGCACCAGATCACCGCGCATCTCGCCCTGAAGCACGTAATGGTCGGCCAGTTGTTGTATTCCCTGCAGGATGCCGAGAGCATAGAATACGGAGTCGGTCTTCTGGTTGAGCTGCGGGTTGAACACCTGACGCGAGCTGTCTGTCTCGAGCATGTCGGAGCAGGAAATGAAGAATGTAGAATGAAGAATGAAGAATGCTGCGCCCAGCAACTTCATCGTCATACTCAGACTTCGTTTCCCCTTATTGATTATTGATGTTCTCATAATTGAATTATTGTTATAACCACCTTGTGCGGTAGCAAATTCTTCATTCTTCATTCTTCACTCTTTATTTTAGAGGTTAATCTTTACACCACCCAGGAAGGAACGGCCCTGAGCGAGGGTACCGCAGTCAATGCCTTGATAGTAGACGCTGTTGCTGATGG
Source organism: Prevotella sp. (assembly GCA_017615355.1). Lineage (GTDB taxonomy): Bacteria > Bacteroidota > Bacteroidia > Bacteroidales > Bacteroidaceae > Prevotella. The sequence continues at coordinate 18,705 of JAGAAJ010000047.1, read as the reverse complement.
AGAATTCAGGATCGCTGCCCAGATAGCGGGTGAAGGTGACGAGGTTGCGAGCCTCGGCCCAGATGGTGAGTCCCTGTAGCCAGTTCCATGTGGCAGGCACGGGTACGCGGTAGCTGAGGTTGACGCTCTTCAGACGCAGGTAGCTTCCGTTCTCTATCCAGCGGTCGCTGAAACGGTTGTTGCCCATGGGGTCGCCATAGACGGCACGCGGCAGCTCGGCTTGCTGGCCTTCGTAGTGCCAACGGGCTGCAGATGCCACCTGCTGGTTGTAGAATGTGGAGCCGCTATTGAGCACAGAGCGCTGGTAGTTGAAGACATCGTTGCCTAGTGAGTAGTTGAAGCCGATGTTCAGCGTCAGACGCTTGTAGCTGGCATTGGCGAAGATATTTCCGTAGATATCGGGGTTGGGATTGCCGATGACGGTCTTGTCTGCTTCGTCGATGATGCCGTCGTTGTTCAGGTCGGTGAAATGTATGTCGCCAGCCTTGAACGCGGTCATGTTGCCAGCTGTATCCTGCATATAGAGATAACCATTCTTGCCAGCATTGGAGGCCTCGGCATCATTGGCAAAGACACCCTCGGACTTGTAGCCATAGAAGGAGGCAACAGGCAGTCCGACAGCGGTGAGGATGTTATTGTCGCCATAGGCAGAGGTGGTGTAGTCACCGTCAGGCAACTTGGTCACCTTGTTGGCATAATGGCCGACGGAGGCTCCCAGCTCCACTTGCCAATTGCGTGCAACAACGGGCTTGAAGCTGACCATCGCCTCGAATCCCTCGTTCTTAAGCGAGCCGCCGTTGCTCCAGTAGCTGTTGATGCCGCCAATGGGGTTGCTGAACGACTTCAGCAGCAACAGGTTGTCGGTGTGGTGGATGAAATAGTCGAAGCTGACGCCCAGGCGGTTGTTCAGCAACCAGGCCTTCAGGCCGAGGTTGAGTTTGCCGGTCGTCTCCCATTGAATCTTGTCATTACCGATATTGGTGAGCTGCAGGCCCATCGCATTGTTGATGAACTTCACAGACGAGAAGCTGGTGCGAGCGGCATAGTTGGAAATGTTGTCGTTGCCGCTGATGTCATAGCCAGCGTTTAACCGCAGGTAGTTGATGCCCCAGTTTCTGGGGAACCATTGCTCGTTGGTCATCACCCAGCCTAGTTGCAGGCTGGGGAAGAGGGCCCACTTCACGCCGAAGAGTCCCAGACCATCGGCATTCTCGCCAAAACGGCTGTTGGCCTCTGCCATGAGCGAGAGGGTGGCGAAGTAGCGGTTCATGTAGTTGTAGTCCACATTGCCGTACCATTGGATGGTCTTCCACACGTCGTTGGCGCCATCGATACCGGGAATACCAGAGGCGCTCAGCACGGGGTTCTTGTCATCGGTCGTGCCACGATATTCGGTGGAGAGGTCGCTGTTGTCGAATGAGAAATAGTTGTAGCGGGCTCCTGCAAAAGCATCGACGGTGTGGCGCCCCAGCTGTTTGTGCCAGTCGGCCTGCAGGCGTGCAGCAAAGTTCTGCTCCTTGGCAAACATCGAGGCCACCATCGAGGTGACGGTGCCGCGTGACTCGGCCTCAAAGGGGGGAACGCCCGTGAAGGGACGGTGGTAGCGCTGTGCATTGCGGTTGAGCAGGTAGCTGAGGTCGGCGGTGAGTTTCCAATCGTCGGCGAACTTCCACTCAGGCATGATGTGCACCATGAAATAGGTGTTCTCAGCTTTGTTCTTGTTGTCGCCAGTGCCGTTGTTCAGGATGGCGACGGGATTGGCAAGCGACAGGTTGTTCAGCTTCGTGCGCGGCGACTCGCTGCTGGCCAGCAGGTTGTCGTAGTCGCTTAGCAGACTGGTGAAGCGGCCGATGATATTATTGTACTGATAGGGTGCCACCAACGGCGACTTGACAAGTGCCAGTGCCGTGGGTGACGTAATCGTGTTTTCGTTGAAGTCAGCCTGGAAACCATCGTCATAGACGTTGGCATTGGTACGTGAAATGGCAATGTCAAACTTTGTCTGCAGGTTCCAGAGAATCTTGATGTCGGTGTTGAAACGGACGTTCATACGGTCGAAACCGCTCTCCTTCATAGTGTTCTTGGCATCGACATAACCCACGGAGAGGTTGTACATACCCACGTCGTCGCCACCCTGTACGTTGATGCTGTAATTTTGAGTGAGGGCATCGCGATAGACATAGTCCTTCCAGTCGGTGTCGTTGTGGTAGGTGCGGTAGTAATAGCCATTGGGGTCGTCGTTGAGAATGTAGAAGTTGCGGTAGTCGTTGATGTCGGGGATGGTGCCGAAGAGTTCAGAGGCATAAGTACGATACTGCGTGGCGTTCATCATCGTGGGCAGCTGGGGAATCAGCTGTATGCCGGCAGAGATGTTAGCGTCGATGCGGGTAGCCATTGAATGGCCGCGCTTCGTCTCAATCAGCACCACACCGTTGGCACCACGTGCACCATAGAGGGCCGTAGCGTTCTTGAGTATGGTAACCTTCTCGATGTCATCAGGAGCAATGTTGGTTAGGATGTTGTTGAACTGACCGTCGTGCAGCGATGAACGGTTGCGTTGCATATCCATCTCGATGCCGTCGACGACGATAAGGGGTTGCGCATCACTAGTAATGCTGCTCAGGCCGCGGATGAACATCGAGGCACCGCCGTCAACGGCAGCGGAGCGCAGGATGGCATGCACATCGCCACCTAGCTTGTTGGCAATCTCTGCATCGACGGTGACACCCATCTGGTCAATCTGTGCCGTGCGGGCTGCCGTGTACTCAGTACCTGTGCCATACATTGGGCTGAACTGGTCGCTGAGCATCTTGATGAGGATTGGCTCGGATGCCGGGCCCACAGGCACCTGCTGTGAAGCGTAGGCTGGCGAATAGGCATAGAGTGCCGTGGTAAACTCAGGAACGATGATGGTGAAGGTGCCATCCTCTTCACTCATGGCCACATAGCGGTCGTAGCCCAAGGCACGCAGTTGCACGCCGGCAAGTGGTGCGCCGGTGGCGAGGTCGATAACCTGTCCTTGCAGCTGCATAGTGGGGTAGGCAGTCTGTTTCACGTCGGTACGCTTAGGCTGCTGCATTGCCACAACTACTTCTTCCTCGCCCCCTTCCGTCTGAGCATAGACAGCAGCAGACGAGAGACTGAGGACTGTCACCATTAACCAATAACCAATAACCGTTATTTTATTGGTAAACTTTATGATGATGGTTCTTTTCATTTCTGCAAAGTTTATTGTTTAACGTTTATTGTTATTGTTTTCATAATCCACGAGTTCTTTTGGCTTCAGAATGATAGCGGCAATGCGCAGATCGCGGCTAAAGGCGTTGCGCAGCGCAGCGGTGAAGGGCGAGAAGGGCGTGCTAATCTTGATGTTAGGACAATAGGCATCGCTTTCCTCGCTGTCCAGGCCATAGTAGCACACAGGGAATGTGAATTCACCGATGTAGAGGGTATCAACACGTGAAGTGTCATTTTCGAAGGCACGGATGGTGTTGCGGTTGGTCTGTGTGTCCTTCAGGTTGAACGTATCCATGATGTAGGCCATGTGAACGGAGTCCTCGTTGAGGAATGTCTTCTCCTGCAATTTGCCTTCAGCGTCGCAATAGCTGAGAGTGAAGACTACAAGGTTGGGGTTGGTCACGACGTCGGCCTTCTGCGGGTCAACGTTCTCAGGAACGAAGACGCAGTAGAGGTCATAGGTGGTGCTGAGCACGTTGCGCAGATAGAGCGTCAGCTCAGGTTTTACGTATTGGCTACCGCCGGTGGGCTCCATCCAGGCATAGGTGAAGGACGTAGCACCGTCCTCAAGCTGAACCTTGTCGGGTGAGGGGTTGATTACTTCCACACGGGTGTAGCTGCCGCCAGAAGTGATGTTTGCCTGATTCCTGCTATTGGTAGCAGAGTATCTGCGCTCTGGCATGTATGTCTCCCAGGGAAGCATGGCGAAGGAGTCGATGATATGTGCCGTGCCGTTGCTCATAGGTACTGTGGCCGTCGTTGCTGCAAGGATGTCCTGCGGGTTGGACAGCTTGATGAAAGATGTGGAACGCAGGGTGTCACTGCCGTAGGCTGTTGGATTGCCGTTTAGCCAACGGTTGTAGATGTCGTTATTGCTATAGACAAGAGTCGTCGTCATAGCATGGTTGGTGAGCGAGTCGCGCCAGTATTTCTCATCCTTCGGAGCGGTGAGATTGATGACAGCATTAACCTTGTCGTCAATCTTCGTACTGCCTCCGCTGGTGACAAAAAGCTGTGCCGTAGTGACAGGTGCGTAGTTGAAGCACGATTCAATCTTCTCGTACTGCTTCAGCCAGGCCTCGTTGGTAGGCATCAGATAGGTGTAGCTGCTGTCCTCCACGTTGATTTTGGCATTGAGGCTGGACCAGAGTGAATTGGTGGTAATCATTACGGAGTCGACGTAGGTCTGCATACCGTTGACGATGGGTCCCAGCACAGAAGCCTTCTCATCGAGGTAGGTCATCTCATATCGCTTGTAGAAATTGCGGAGCGAGTCGATACCATAGGCGCCTGACAGATCGGTGTCGTTGATGAACTCGTAGAGGCTGGGGTAATAGAGCGCAGCACCATCGAGATAGTGCAACACACCATTGTTGCTGGGTACATTTGGTGTACTCACGGGACGTCCGTCGAAAGTATAGCTCTTGTTGCCGCTAAAGCTGTAGGTCTTTTCATTGAGCATCATCACTCGCTCGTCCATCTGGCCAGTGGCGTTGTGGCTGTAACGTGCGATGTGGTTCTCGACAAACTGCTTCAGCAATGCCTGATTCGTCATACCCTGATAGACAGCGGGATCGAAGGTGCCATTGAGCGGTGCCCACACTGTATAATATTGTGTGGTGTCGAGACGTCCTCCGAAGCCTGCACGCTGCAACAGTGCCTTGAAGTCTGAGAGGCGCGGCTCCTGGCTGATGTTCTGCCACAAGGTCTGGTTGGCAGAGGCAACGGCGTCGACCTCTGCCTTGTTGTAGTCGTCGAAGTCGGAACAGGAAGTCATTCCAATAACCAATAAACAATAACCAATAACCGTTAGTCTACTGGCCATTCTACTTATTATTGACAGTTTTTCCATTATGTACAATGTTTGGTGTTTCATGATTATCGTTTATTGGCTTAGTACCAGTCTTCGGTGTATTGCTGGTTGTCAAGCACGCTGGTGGGTACCAGCTCCACATAGTCAATACCTACGGGTTTGTCTCTCAGGTTGGTGTTGAGCGATTTGATGCGTAGCCAGTTCTCAGTGCCCTGCTTCAGTTCCACAGTGCCCAGCACGTAGCGTATGGTCATGCTGGCACCGAACTCAAAGCGTCCGTTGTTGGAGGTGGTCCAGCCCGTCGACTCTGGATGGCCGCAATAGCTATAGGGACCGCGCATATAGCCGTGGTTGTGAAGGGCGATGTCGGTAGCCACACCCTGGTCGGCTTCCTCGGCAGGATTGGTGATACCTACACGCGGGTCGGTAACGGGGATGGTGGCATCGAAGGGTAGGCCGATGGGCATCATCGTAGCCACACTCGACGACGTGCCGATGTAATACTGCATGAACGAGCCGTAACTCATAGGCGCATACACCACACGGAGCTCATAGACATCGCTAGGAACCGACGGCAACTTGAAGGCGATGTCGTAGGCGCCCCACACCTGCATCTGATCTGACTCCCAGCAACGCATGGCTCCGTGAGTACAGTAGTTTAAGCAGATGGACTTAGATGGCTCGGTCACATAGTAGACCATATTCTCGAAATAGTTCACAGGTATGCCGTAGCGTCCGCCCTCATAGCCGCTGAAGAGGTTGTCGCTGGAATTGATGGATCTGATACGGTTGGTGATGAGCTCAGGGAAGAGCGAGGTGCAGTTGACGCGCATACGCTCGTGAAGTACTCCCTTCGGCACCAGCTGGTCGTAGACGAGCATGCCGTTGATGGAGTGGATGTATCCATTAAAGGCCTGCAGCGAGGCAGAGCGGTTGATACCCACACCTGGACGCACCAGTTCATGGTTGTTGCCAGGCGAAGCCAATTGGTCAGTCAGCGTATTGTAGGTTTGATAACGGTTGATGAACAGCGACTTGCCGCCGCCAACGTCGTGCGGCTCCCAGATTTTCATCATGGTGTGGGGAAGCATCGTGTCATAGTAGTCATAGGGGTCGGCGTCAGGGGCGAAGTTCCAGTAGGCGTCGGCACCCTTGTCATAGACCAGCCAGTTGACCGACATGTTGGCTTTGACGATGTGGTAGGCCATGAACATGTGGAGGGCATTGAAGGTGTTGGTATAATCGTCGCCTGTGCTGACGGTGAGACCGTTTTCGCGCATGTAGTCATACCACTGCGGGGCATCGGCATAGACCTTGTTGGCGTAGGCAATGAGATCGCTGACGCTGTTGATGTTGTTCTTGCGCATTACCTCGTCGCTCTCGGCAAAAACGGTGTAGCCCACCTTACATTCCATCTGCCCCGATCCTCCCACGTTCTTTGAGGGATAGATGCCCAGTGAGATTTTTTCACGTGTCAGCTGATTGAATGTGAAAGTTCCTCTGGTGTAGTTGAGCAGCGAGTCGTCCAGCCCCGTGAGCTTCAGTGCCTCGCCGAAGATGGAGTAAGTGTCCTTGTTGCGGTCGAAGATGTCGCCGATGAAACGGGTGAAACGAGGTATCACGTTGTCGATGACGTGCACCAGGCCGTTGATGGTCTCGTTGTCGGAGTTGATGATGAGGGCCTTGCCGCCAAGGAGGGTCTTGTCACCCTGCGGTGTGAATCCGAACTCATAGCCCAGCATCGTGTTCACCTCGCCGCTGCCTGTCAGCGACACAATATTCTTATAGGAGGAGGTGATGTGATAGCGGGCAATGGTCAGACATAGACTGTCGGAAAGCCACGCCAAACGCTCCTCAGCAGTCTGACTCTCATAGCTGGCGCTGACACCCTCCGGCTGACGCATGCCGTTGTGGGGAATGACGGCATCGACGTCGTTGTAGAGGCTGTCGATGTAGAATGCCACACCGTCGTTGGTAGGTGCAAAGCAGGTATAAGAGCCATAGGCTGACATCATCTTGTCGTAGCCCACACGCTTGAGAATGTAGTTGAACGATGTCAGCGTACTGTCTTCCTCGATAAATGACTCGATGGTCCGTCCTGTAAAGGTATAGAGGTCAGACTCGTCGGGCTCAGGGTTGCAGGCCGTGAAGGTCAAGGCCACCGTGCCGGTGATGAGCAGTCCTTTCCTGATTGTATTGATGAAACTATTGTTCATATCGTTGTTCCTCCTTCGTCTTTAGTAGTTCTTATTGTAGTCCTCAGTGCTGTTATAGCCGGGGTTCTGTCTCAGCACGGGGCAGATGCTCAGGTCTGAGAGCGGGATGGGCATATAGAGCTTGGTCTCATCGTTCATCTTTGCTGATACGGCACCCGACTTGCTTCCCAATTTACGGGCCATCAGGCTGAGCATAGGCTGATAGACCGGTGTGAACTGGCGTCCCAGGTCCTTCTGGGCAGCCAAAGTGGTGGAATAGTCTGTGCCGTCGGTATGACGATAGTGATAGCGTAGCAGGTCGTACCAGCGCTTGCCCTCAAAGGCCAGCTCGCGCAGACGTTCGGCCAGGATAAGCTCCTCCATCTTCTCTGAAGTGTTGTAGGTGTTCCACTTGATGACATCGATGGTGGTCTCACGGGAGCGGGTATTCACAGCTTCCACCAGTTCGAAGGCCTGCTGCAGTGTCTCGATATCTTCCTGAACAGCCTCTCCATCAGCAGCCTGTGCCTGATTTTGGGCAAATGTATGGGCTGCCATAGCGGTAAGGGCTTCAGCCTTCATCAACATCACGTCAGAGAGACGATAGATGATGAAGTTCTTGTCAGAAGCCTCGGTGTAGGAGCGCTGCTCTGCGGGCATCTGCTGTGGTACTGAGTTGTAGACGGTGGTGCTGGCGGTGACGTATTTGCGTACGTTGAGACCTGTGAGCTCACCCACGTTGACCAATGTGGAATAGGTGTTGTGCAGGCCTCGCCAGTCGTTGCTGTAAGTGCCGGTGGTATAAACATTTTCGCGGAAACCGAAGATGCTGGAGGCATAGAGATAAGGCACACCGTCGACACGTCCGTTGTTGCTGCACAGGTAGTGCCCCACACCGCCGTTGGTGTTTACGCCTGAGCTGAACTGTAGCTCGAAGATGCTCTCCTCGGCGTTCTTCAGCTGGTAGAGCGAGAGGAAGGTACGTCGGCCTTCTTCCAGAGGATAGGTCTGGGTGCTATTGTCATTGCCTGCCAATGTGTGTTGTTCTTTCTTCGATTCGATGACCTTGTCGCAATAGTCCACAGCCTTCTGATAGTCGGCCATGTCGTGATGGATGCTGCCTCGCCACAGGTAGATGTCGGCCAGCAGGGCATCGATGGCATCGCTCGTCATATAGCCCACACGCTTCCAGTTGTTGAAGGCCAGGGGTGAGATGGCGTTCTTGCGAGCCGTCTCAAGGTCGCTGATGCAATGCTGCAGCACGGAGTCGGGCGTCATCTGAGGAATGTTGCGGTCCTGGCTGCTGTTCTTGAAGGCCTGGTCGATATAAGGCACATCGCGGAAGTTGCGCACCAGATAGAAGTAGCATAGCGAGCGCAGGGCCAGCATCTGCGAGCAGTCAGAGAGGTAGTCGCCCTCGGTGTACGACGGATCTTCCTCCATTACCTTTGCTGCATCGCTGAGCACGAGGTTGCAGTCGTTGATGGTGTTGTAGAAGGCACTCCAGTCAGCAAAGGTGTTGTCTTCCTGGGTGTTGGCCAGCGAAATCTCTGTCAGGTCCTCCGGGATAGTGCCTGAGAGCGTCGATGCCGGGATAAGTTCCTCTGAGCGAAGGCTGCCCCATACGATGAGTCGTGCGATGACATTCTCGCTCAGCATCGAGCTGTAGGCTCCGTTCACCATCAGTTTCACGTCACTCTTCGTCTTCCAGAAGTCTTCCTCCACCGTCTTGTCGTTGGGCAGGATGATGGTGTCGACGCAGGAACTGAGGCCGATAACCAATAAACAATAACCAATAACCGTTATCCTATTGGTAAACTTCTTTATGATTGTTCTTTTCATTTCTTCAAAGTTTATGAGTGTTATTGTTTATGGTCATTAGAATCCGACGTTGACAGAGAGGGTAAACTGCTTCGAACGCGGTGTCTGTGCAGCATCGGCTGCCACACCGTAGCCTTGCGGAGAAATCTCGGGGTCTACGCCGCTGTACTTTGTCCATACGTAGAGGTTGTTCAGCGATCCGTAGAGCTGCAGCTGGTTGAGGCCCAGCTTCTTGAGGGTCTTCTTGTCGAAGTTGTAGGAAATCTGCAGGTTCTGGAAACGCACGAAGCCACCGTCCTCGACAAAGCGGTCGGAGGGCTGGAAGTTATACGATGCGTTGTACATGGCACGCGGGATGGGTGTGACGTCGCCGTCCTTGCGCCAACGATAGTTCACCGTGGCACACTGGTTATAGGTGTCGTACATCTTCTCCAGGTTCTGGCGGGCCAGATTCACCACCTTGTTGCCAAAACGGTACATGAAACGTGTCTTGATACTCCAGTTTCCATAGCGGAAGGTGAAGTTGAAACCGCCGTTTACCTTCGGCAGCGAGTTGCCTAAGTAGACGATGTCAAGCTCGTTGATCTGACCGTCATTGTTGATGTCCTGATAGATGGCATCACCGCCCTTGAACTCTGCTGTCTGCGAAGAGATGCCATTGCTGTTGACATAGTTGAAAGCGACGGGCTTGGGCTGTCCTTCCTGCATCAGCACGGTGCCGTCGGCATTGCGTACTACGGGGAAGGTCTCACCTGCTGCCAAGCGGCGGTTGATCTCAGCCTCATATTCGGCTTCTGTCCATCCGTGCTCCTCCTGCAGGTTTGTCAGATATTCGTAGGAATACTGGTAGACACCCTGATAGCGGAAACCATAGATGGAGCCCAGCGAGTTATTCAATTGTACGCGCAAGGGCCAGTTGCCACGCTGTGAGATTGCCCACGGCGAGCCGGTCTTGCCGCTGGTGTAGTTGGTGTAATAGGTATTCATGAAATCGAGCACGCTCTCGTCCATCTGCTTCAGCAGGTTGGAGTTCTGTGCCACGTTCATGCTGATGTCCACAGAGAATTTCTTGCCTATCTTGATCAGCTTCTTGGCTGTGACGTTCATTTCCCAGCCATCGTTGTTCATCTGGCCCACATTCATGTAGGACAGCTTGCTATAACCCACCATCGAGGGGATGGCGACACCACTCATAAGCAGGTCCTTGGTCTCCTTGTGATAGAAGTCGAAGTCCACCTCAATCTTATCGCTGAGCAGGCCGAGGTTGAAGCCGAGGTTGTAGCTGGTGGTTTTTTCCCAGCGCAGGTCGTCAAGCTTCAGGCCATCCAAAGTGCCTGTGGGCTCCAAATCGTTGCCCGATCCGTACTGTCCGGCACTGGTCTTGTAGGTGTTATAGAAGAGGTAGTTGCTGCTGGGTGCCTTGCCATTGATACCCCATGAGGCACGCAGGCCGAGCATCGAGAGCCACTTGCCCTTGATGGTTGTCATAAAGGGCTCGTCGCTCAGGTTGTAACGCAGGGAGACGCCGGGGAAAAGTGCCCACTTGTTCTTCGGACCAAACTTCGAGTCGCCGTCGGCACGTAGTGAGAATCCCAGACTATAGCGTCCGTCCTTGTAGCTGACGTGTCCGTTGTAGAGCAGCGTCTGTGAGGCTGAGCGCGAACTGCCGCTGGAGATGCTGCTTTCGGAAGTAAGCCAACCGAAGACGGTAGAGGCTTCGATGCCGGTTGGCAGCTCGTTCATGCGAATATTCTGATTGTTCGACTTCGATGTGCTCATCTCATAGCGACCCAGCATCGTGGTCGACCAGTCCTTGTTCTTGAAGTAAGGAGTGAAAACCAACTCTACACGGCCACCCACCTTGATGCGGTTGGTCTCAGTATTGGTAGAGAGGTTGTAGGTGCTGCCCGACCATCCTGAGCTGGAGAGAGCTGCGGGATAGTAGGTGGGACTGCTGCTGGCGTAAATATCGAAGTCCACGCGACCGTTCAGGGTCAGGCGGCTCTTCTCGGCCTCGACACCCAGAAGTTCGTACTTGATGCTGAAGTCAGGCGTCAGACGGTAGGTGTTTTCCTTCGATGTGGCCAGGTTGGCTATGGCTACGGGATTGCCCAGGTTGTGGATGGGCGACAGAGGCTCAGACGACAGCACGTCGGTAGCGCCTCCCAACACGGTGGGGTTGGGACGGTTCATAATATAAAACTCGTCGGTGTCGTTGCCAAAGGCATCCTGACGATAGATGCTCATATTGGGCGCCGTCTGCTGTGCGATACCCAACAGGTTGCTGTAGTTCTTGTCGTTGCCCGTATAGGTGAGAGCAAAGTTGGTGGAGAAACGGATGCGGTCGCTCACATTGTAGTCGAGCACCAGTCGGGTGGTGAACTGCTGGAACTTCTGCTTGATGATGGAGCCTGTCTGGTGCTTATAGCCTGCCGAGACGCGGAAGGTGGCCTTCTCGCCGCCGCCCGTGAGGTTGAGGTTGTAGTCGTGCATGGCGCCAAACTGTTTGACAGCCTTCACCCAATCGGTGTTGTTGTTCCAGTTTTCATATTCCGACCACGATGTGTTGTAGTTCAGCTCCTCGATGTCGGTGGTGGCGTTGGCACGCTGGCCTGGATTGTAGAACTCCTCCTTCATTAGCATCGAGTATTCGTCGCCGTTGAGCAACTTGTAGCCGTCGGGCTGCCAGGTGCCCGTGAACTTGTAGCTGAAGTTCACGCGTGGTACGCCGCGTGAACCGTGCTTGGTGGTAATGAGTAGCACACCATTACTGCCACGTGATCCCCACACAGCTGTGGCGGCAGCGTCTTTCAGCACGGTGATGCTGGCAATATCCTCGACGTTTACCGATAGCAGCGAGGCATACTGTTCCTCGTTGGCATTGGCGAAGTCGAAGTTTTCGTCGGGGTTGTCGAAAATCTTGTCGTCGACGACGATGAGCGGGTTGGCATCGCCGGTGATGGATGTGACACCACGTAGGCGCATCGTTGTGCCAGAGCCGAGATTACCTGAGTTCGACACGATGTCGAGACCAGCAATCTCACCCTGTAAGGCCTCGTCGGCAGAGGTGAATGACAGACCTTCAACGGTGGACATGTCGAAGACCTGCTGCGAGGTGGATATCTCTTTCTTCTGCAGCATCAGACCGCCGGAGTTGTTGCGAGTCGAGGTCACCACGACAGTACCCAGCTGAGTGTTCTCTGACTCGAGCTTTACCTTGAATACGGTGCGGTTGCCGATGTCCAATACCTTTGTCTTGTCGCCCACGTAGGAGAACACCAGCTTGTTCCTCGTGTTCTTGATCTGCATGGAGAAGTTGCCGTCGAAGTCGGTCTGGGTGGCTGATACGATACGGTTGTTGGCATCGCGCTCCACAACGTTGCCCATCATGATGGGGCCGTCGCTATCGGTCACTGTTCCTGAGACGCGAACCTGTGCCATCATGGTCTGTGAGGCGACAGCCAGCAGCGCTGTAAACAATATCTTCTTGATAGTCATAGTCATCTTCTTTCTTTAGTGTTATTTGGCATAGAGCGGCTCGCTGATCTCGTGTACCACACAGAACGACGAGGTGTAGATGCTGGTGGCGTCGCGCTTGGTCTTGTCAAACCAGTAGTCGCGGGCCATAAGGTTGCTCTTGTGTGTCGTATCGTTGGCATCGATGACGTGCACGGTGCCGTGTCCGTCCTTGATAAAGAGTTTGCCGTTGCCGCTGTCTGCGGTCACCTCAATCTCGATGGCAAGACCCATGTCATCGGTGCTCATACTGTTGTAGCGGCGTGCTTCCACCACGTTGTCAGCATAGACCGACGAGGTCTGGAAGTGATAGCGTGCAAAGTCACGCATCTGGATAATCATTGCCTTAGCCTTCGCAGCGGCAGCCTGTGCTTCGGCGGTGGGTTGGCCGTCGGCATCTGTCTCGCCATAATACTGCTCGTAGAGGTCCTGTACGGCCTTCCACTTGGGCAGACCTGCGGCATAGGCTTTCTGCATGGCCTCGTTGTTGGGAGCGTAGAGCGTGTAGTTGTAGGTGTTGAACATCTTCACGTTTTCGTCCAGACAGCTGTTGTAGGCAATAGTGTTCTTGTCGATGCGGCGGTTGGCATCGAAGATGACGTAGCGGTCCATCTCGGAGATGCCGAAATCGTTGGGCTTGTTACTGATGCCTGCCCACACCAGAAGCTCAGGTGCTGAGAACATGGCGCAGAAACTGTAGAACTCGCTGAAGCAGCTGTTGTCCTGCAGGGTGCGGCTCACGCTGTTGCGGGGTGCCTGTATGACCTGGTTGATGCGGAAGGCTGTGCCGTTCTTCTCGCTATAGACGTTCTCGATGATGGCTGCATCGACGCCGTTGTCTATCTGCTGGCCGCTCATCACCTTGTCGCCGGGCTCGATACCCGTGATGGTGATCTCGCCGCCATGCTTCGTCTTATAATAGTTGTTGAGGCCCATCGGCTCGCCGGCATCCAGCACCACGGTGTGATAGTTCAGAATGTCTACGAACAATGAGCGCCATTCGCTCAGGGGCACCGAGGCACCGCCGTTGAGCACCTCGCCAACGGTGTTGGTGGCAGGGTTGTAGCTGTAGGCCACGCACTTGATCTTAGTCGTGCCGCTGGTGATGGTCGGATCGTAGCTGAAGCGCATGGCTCGCGGCTGGTCCTTACCCAAGGAAACGGGGTCGACATAATACTGCTGGAAGGCCTCATCGTCGGGGATGAAGAAAGCATAGTTGGCTTTCATGGCCTTGAGGTAGTATTCGAATGAAAGGCCCAGGTCGGCCGTCTCACCTTTGTCAAACTCGATGGCACGATTGAAGGTGCTCATGTCGGGGAACACCGTCGTGGGAGCCATCACGCTCTGATACTTGTCAGGGGCGATGAGGGTGTTCATCTTGTAGATGACGCCGTTGTTGGCAAAGAGGATGTCGTACTTGCCGTCGGCCTTTTTGTTCACCAGGTCGAGGGTTACGCCCATGTACTCTTCCACATCGTTCTGTACAGAGGGGAACATGCTGGGCACGGAGTTGACAAACGACTCCTTCATCAGCATGTTGATGAAGTCGGTCAGAATCTGCGGCTTCTGGCGGTGCAGCGTGTCGAGGTTGGCAGCCAGGTGGGCCTCGGTGTTGTTCTCACCCGTATAGATGCCGTAGAGGTCGATGAGGTAGGCGCCGTCGCCGCCCTTGGTGAAGAAGTTCACCATCGCCTCGTCGGTGGGTGCGAAGATGGTACCCACGTCGCCGGCACTCTGTTCTGTGGCGCCGTCGTCCTTGTTGGGGCTGTATTTGTTCCATCCCAGATCGTATTTCAGCAGGTAGTCCTGACGCACGTTATTCGGGTCGAGCACTTGGCGGTGCTTCTCGTCGCCGTTCAGGTAGCGCACCTCGTAGATTTTGTCGATGGTGGGCTTGCCGTGCTCCTCGGCCCAGGCATTATAGGTGTCGGTAAGGCTCTGGTTGAAGAAGGGAGCCGAGAAATAGTCGACGATGCGGCTGAAGTATTTCATGTTGCCGTCTTCGCGCATCACCTGGGCCATGTTGCCCGGTGGTACGATGACATCGCCCATCTGGTGGATGTAGCCGTTTTGGCAGATGACGTCGCTCTTCACGATCTGGTTGCCGAAGATGTAGGCCATACCCTCGCTATAGGGTGTGCCGGTGATGACGGCGAAGTCGCTCTCGTTGCCCAGCGTGGTGATGTGGTTCTTCAGCATATGTTCGCGTGTGAAGTGTACCATCATGCGGTCGCTGGCATCGCTCACGATATACATGCCGTTCTGCTCTTCGCGATACGGGTCCCAGTATTTATTGTTCTGGGGCAGTTGGGCAGGGAAGATGTGCTGGATGGTGTCGATGGCCGACATGCTCGTCTGGTGTTTCATGGCTCCGCCCGACTGCACCTTGTCGCTGCCTGCTGAGGCATTGCTGAGCATACGCACCAGCAGGGCATTGCTGAGCATCGAGTTCTTCAGCAGCAGGTTCTTCTGGGCATACGACAACTGCTCATAGCTACTCACGCCCCAGTCGTTGGAGGCGAAGAAGCGCTGGAAAGCCTCGTCGTTGGCGGGGAACACCGTCATCGAACCTGTGCGGTTCAGCGTCTCGCCGTAGCCCAAGTCGTCAATCAGGCGCAAATAGTTGTTGAAGGTGCCTGTCAGCTGTTGCGGATTCTTCAGTTCCTGATAGATGCTGCCGCCCAGCCACTCTGGCTTCTCGTCAGCATCCACTAGCTCATTCTTTTCAATGCAGCCAGTCATCAGTCCCGCAAAGGCGAGAGAGACACAGAAAATGACTTTCTTCATAAGTTGTTTATTAGCTAATAATTTTGTTCAAACCGGTTGGATGGTTCTCACCACCCTTTTCGTTAGTAGTTCGTTTACTAACAGTGTGCAAAATAAACAAAAATTTATGAAACTGCAAAGAAAAAGCCCTCACTTTTCCCGCCCTTTGTCAAAAATAGCAGGTGTTAGGCAAATTTCAAGGAAAAATCGTTAGCGGCGGGCAAAAAAATGAGGAGCAACCCTGATG
Source organism: Prevotella sp. (assembly GCA_017615355.1). GTDB lineage: Bacteria > Bacteroidota > Bacteroidia > Bacteroidales > Bacteroidaceae > Prevotella. The sequence continues at coordinate 3,110 of JAGAAJ010000047.1, read as the reverse complement.
GCTGCTCCTCATTACTAACTAATATTAAACTCTTCTCTTACTTAACGATGTATTTCTTACCGTTCTTAATGTAGAGACCCTTCTGGACAGCCTTCACAGCCTGGCCGGCGAGGTTGTAGATGACGCCGTTCTGCTGAGCCTTCTCCACACTGGCGATACCTGTAGTAGTAGGTTGGTACTCGCCGGTAATGGTCATGGAAATCGCATCGAAGTCAATGAAATCTGCATTGCCGTCATTATAGATGACAAATGAAGATCCTGCAGGGATGCCTACTTCTACTTCAGCCCAGCCAATACCTGCATTAGCCCACTCAGCAACCTCTATTTCATAGAGGGAAACGTTACCCTCTGCGTCACGCAAACCAAATGTAGGCTTTTGCGGTACTGTTCCGCCATTACGCAAATAGACAGATACTTTATATGTGGCAGCTTCTGCCACAGGCTCTGTATAGAAATAGCTGTCCTTTGTCAGACGAGGTCCCTTACCCTGAGAGAAACGGTCAAAATAGTTACCTGGGCCATAAACGATTTCTGTCCATCCAACCCAGCTCGTGACCTCACCTACAAGGTTCAAGTCCTCAACTTCTGCATAATATGCTACGGAATCGTTATCTAACTTTGCGTAGTCATTCTTTGTATACATGTAAAACAGTTTTCCCTGATTTGCAACACCATTCGTACTCGTTGTGATGTCCAAATTCGTGCCATGATAAGGATTGCCATTTTTGTCCGTCACCGTAATAGGAGCAAAGTAATAAGATCCGTCTCCACCCTTTAGACCAATGGGAGGATAAATCCAGTAAGAGTCACCTTCAAAGAACCATTGGTTCTCATCATCCCTAAACTGCTTCAAGGTTACATTGTCAGTTGTTTTGCAAGTATATATTGCAATGCAAATCTTAGCCTTGCGGAAGATAACTGTAATGACAGTTGTTCCATCTTCCTTAATTACATTCTCTATCGTGTTGTCTGCACTCAGGAAAATATACTTGGTGGTTCCGTCTTCAGTATAAATAGGAGCTGTGTCGCCTGCTGTGAGTTCTACAGGCATGCCAACTTCGCCTTTATGTACTGCATCATCCTTGATGGTTTCACCATCTTCATTGATAAACTTCACTGTGTACTCCACGCCGGCCACATCACCGACAGCAACGCTGGCGATTGTGTTGTAGCGGGGAAGATTAAACAGTACATGGCCGTCCTCAGTCACGGTATAGACATAGACGTTTTCTTCCTTGCTCTTCAGCTCTGCATTACTAGAAGTAATAGAAGGCTCTGTCGTGACGTTAATAGTAATAACCTGATCCTTCTTACAATTCAAGATACCAAATGCACGTCCGCCGCCATTAGCCTGATAGAGACCCGCAGGACGAATCAGCCAATTGGTGCCAGTCTGGAGGGCGAAGCTGGGATCAAGGACATCAGAGTCTGTGGTCTGTTGAGTTTCGTCTTCAAGTTCAATTGGAGTGATGAGCGTACCGTTAACGATGCTCACCGTGCCAACATTAGTACCGTCAACAGCCTCGGAGATAGTCACACCCGTCTTGTCAGCATACTTAGCGCCAAGGGCAGCAAAATCAATATCCCAGTTAACGGAGATGCTGGCAATTGCGTTGTAACGGGCAAGATTGAATAGCACGTCGCCATCTTCCAACACGGTGTAGACGTATACAGTGCCCTCATTGCTCTTCAGCTCAGCATTAGATGTAGTGAGTGTGGGGGCAACAGAAACATCAATTGTAATGTTTTGGTCTTTTTTGCAATTCAGGATACCAAATGCACGTCCGCCTCCATTCTGAGAATAAAGACCAGCAGGACGAATCAGCCACGTGGTGCCAGTCTGTAGGGCGAAGTTGCCGTAGAGATTTTCGCTGGCTGTGGCAGGCTCTTCTTCTTCGCCGACAATCAGGTTGCCATTTACGATACTTACTGTACCAACATTGGCAACAACAGCGTCGGAGATGGTAACACCAGTCTTGTCCTGGTATTTGGTACCTAAGGCTTTGAAGTCAATTGTCCAAGCCCCTGCACTTGCCGATACCATCAAAAGCAGGGCAAGTACGCCTAAATGAAGTAGATTTTTTTTCATAATTGTTGTTGTTTAGTAAATATTAAAGAGGTTAAAAAAGATTTATTGCGACTATATGCGTGGTGCCCGCCGGATGCAGACACCACGCTTTGCTTTATTCTCACTTAATCACGATCTTCTTGCCGTTGATGATGTAGAAACCGGGCTTCAGGTTTCTGGCGTCGGTCACCTTCACACCGCTGAGGGTGTAGGTGCCGAGCTGCTGACGGACAGCGGCCTGTGTATCGGTATTGACATCCTCAATGCCCAAGAGCGAGGGATCGGTGCTGAGGTCGATCATCTCCATGTATTCGTTCAGCGTCAGGATGACATTCTGCTTGTCCTGCACGTTGGCGGGAGCTACATAGCTAAAGCCGTCAGCCCATGGGAAATCAGAATCGCCAATGATACGCATCAGTTTGTAAATAATCCAACCGATATCACTGTTTTCTACACCGTACTTGGCAATATATTCCTTAGCCTTTGCCGTCGTAGCCTTTAATTCTGCCTCGGTATCGGCCTCATAGTCGGCCAATGTGCCTACGTAGTTGAACAGGTTGTCGCCGAAGCCGAAGGTGTTGGCACCTGCAGTAGCTCCGTTCTCGAAGGCCTCGAGGCCGAACTCTACGGTCTCCTCAGCGTCGGTGGTCTTTACGTAGATGACGGAGTAGACCATAGCCGTACCACGGGTGTAGACCAGCGTGCCGTTGGTATCAGTTAAGTAGTCTGCGGGAGCACACTTCGTCAGCGTGATGGAGTCGTTGGTAGCACCATCGGGACCGAAGAAGATGCGCACGTTTGGATGATAGATTGTATCAACAGGCACATTCTCCATTGCATCCCAATCGATGTTAGAGCCAGGTATCTGCGAAATGGCCATGTATTCAGTCCACTTCGAGCCGTCGCCGTACTCAGCTGAGTAGGCACGTGAACGGAACTCGTAGACACCGGGCTTGCTGATGGTGGCCTTCTTGACGGCCTTGCCGTTAGGACCTACGCTGGTGCCACGCCAGATGCCTGCCGAGTGGCCTTTCTTGAAGGC
>JAGAAJ010000046.1 GCA_017615355.1 Prevotella sp. | reverse complement strand
ATCCCTGACGTGGAGAAGGTGAAGAAGGAGAACAAGCTTCTGTGGATGGTATGCGGTGGTGCCGACGGTCTGATGAACAACAGTGCACAGCTCAAGGCCTTCTGCGACGAGAAGGGCATCCCCTGTACCCTCATCAACTATCCTGACCAAGGTCACAACTTCGTCGTCTGGAAGTACGGCCTCTACAACTTCGCACAGCTGATTTTCAAATAATCACCTCTATATCATCCTAATAAAAACAGATGCCGTTTCCTGGGCAAAAAGGTGCCTTCTTCAAGGCAAAAAGGTGCCTTTTCCGAAGCCCAAAGATGCCGTTTCCAAACCCTGGAAACGGCATCTGTTTTCAGGAAGCGCTCAAAAAAACTGGAAGATTCTTTGGCTATCTCAACAAAATGCACTAACTTTGCAGACAAATATTATCATAACATGACCAACAAGAACAGAATGGTGCTGAACCAAATTAAGGCTATTGCCCGAGAGGCTGCTCCAAAAGGCAGTTCCATTGTTCTTTTTGGTTCCAGGGCACGAGGGAAAGCTAAGAAAGGCTCTGACTGGGACATCTTGATTGTTTTACCCAAAAACAGACTAGAGCAGAGAGACTATGATGATGTAAGTTTTCCTTTCGTTGAACTCGGATGGAAACTGAATGAGCAAATAAATCCTATCATGTACACAAAAGATGAATGGGATGCAAATAGTATCACCCCCTTTTATGACAATGTTACACGCGACGGCATTAGTCTAATCTGAGCCTTATGGATAAGGATTTGCTAATAAAGCTACAAGAGGAGAAGTCATACAGGATGTTGGCTGAGGCCGACGATATGGTGCAGCAATGCCGTTGGGACATAGCCGCAAACAGATATTATTATGCATGCTATCACATGCTTCAAGGTCTTTTTATCTCACGAGGGATCCCAGCAAAGACTCATGAAGGTTCGCTCACCCATTTAGGGCAGGACTTCATTTTAGCTGGCATAATAGATAAAAAGTTTGGACGCTTTTTTGCCCGTATGGTACAGCTTCGGCATAAAGCAGACTACAATAGCGTGGCTGAAGTAACAAAAGAGGAAGTACTGGAAATGGCACCATTATCAAAAGAGTTTATTGAGAAACTAGTAGAAATAATAAAGGAATAAAATAAAGCAACGACGACAATGGCACTGAATCTGAACAAAAACCTCAAGCTCTACTACTCCATTAAGGAGGTGGCCGAGATGTTCGGCCTGAACGAGAGCACCCTGCGCTACTGGGAGACAGAGTTCCCCTACCTGAAGCCGAAGACCAGCGGCCCCAACGAGGTGCGCCAGTATGCCGAGAAAGACATCGAGCAAATACGCCTAATCCACAATCTGGTGAAGGTGCGCGGCTTCAAGCTGGCCGCCGCCCGCAAGATGATCAATGCCAACCGCGACGGCAGCGACCGCAAGGCCGAAGTGCTGACACGGCTCATCGACATCCGCGACGACTTGCAGCAGCTGAAACGTCACCTCGACGGGCTGCAATAAACCATACATTAATTTATCATTGATAGTTCCGAAACTGGTGCTACGTCGAAACGACGCGGCATCAGTTTTTAGTTACATACTGCAAGAATGATGTAACTCTGTGCAAAGTTTATTTTTACAAAATTGCCTATCTTTGTACCGTCATAAAAGCTAAGAACTCAAAAAAGGTAAACAACCTAATTATTTTATTCTTATTATTAATTAAAAACCAAACATGCTATGTTAAGATTCAAAGCACTACAAAAGCCGCTTATGCTGCTTGCCCTGCTCTGCTTGTTCCCCTTCGGGGCACTGGCTCAGAGCACAGTAAAGGGAACAGTAGTCGATGGAGCTGGTGAACCCATCATCGGTGCATCAGTGAAATTGGTTGGAGCAAAAGGTGGTAGCGTCACCGATGTGAACGGAGCGTTCACAATCACTGCCGCTGCCAATGCCCAGCTCGAGATTTCTTATGTGGGCTACGTCACCCAGAAGGTGAATGTAGCCGGACGTCAGAACATCCGTATCAGCTTGGCTGAAGACACAAACACCCTGAACGATGTGGTGGTTGTGGGTTATGGTACCCAGCGCAAGAAGTTGGTGACCGGCTCCACGGTGCATGTTACTTCTGACAACATTGCAGCAATGAACGCCGTTGATGCCTTCGGAGCCCTGCAAAGCCAGACCACCGGTATGAACATCGTGATGAACTCCGGCCAGCCGGGTGAGGGCTACAAAGTGGTGATCCGCGGTATGGGTACCGCTGGCTCGAACACGCCGCTTTATGTAGTCGATGGCGTGCCTGGTGCAAGCATTGACGACCTCTCGCCTAACGACATCGAGAGCATCGACGTGCTGAAGGATGCTGCCTCCAGTGCCATCTATGGTGCCCGTGCATCTAACGGTGTCATCCTGGTGACCACCAAGAAAGGCAAGCCCGGACACGTGCAAGTGACCTTCGACGGTTACATGGGCTGGCAGAACCCGAACACCAACGATGTGACGCCGCTGAACGCTAAGCAGTATATGGAAATCAACGACAAGGCCTACACCATTCAGGGCGTTGCTACCTACGACTGGGCCACGCTGATTCCCAAGCAGTACGCCCAGATACAGAACGGCACATGGAACGGCACGAACTGGCTGGAGGAGACGACCATCGACAATGCGCCGATGCACAATGCCTCCATCAACATCTCTGGCGGTTCCGACGTGTCACGTTTCTCATTAGGCTTCAGCAAATACCACCAGACAGGTACCATCGGCTGGCCTGCCGACCCGAAGTTCGACCGTTACACGGTGCGCATGAACTCCGACTACTCTTTGATTAAGAAGAAGGGCCGCGACATCCTGAAGTTCGGTGAGAATATCACCTTCTCAACAACCAACAAGAAGGGCGTGTCCATCGGCGGTATCTATGGCAACAGCATCCGCAACCTGCTGGCCATGTCACCGCTGCTGCCTGCCTATAACGACAATGGCGATTTCTATGAGTATGCCGATATCCAGGCCGACGGCTGGGACTTCAGCGCTGAGATGGCCAACCCGCTGGCACAGATGAAATATGACAATGGCAACAGCTATACGAAGGGCTGGCGCCTGCAGACCAACTTCTTCCTGGAGTTCTCACCCATCAAGGACCTGACCTGGCGTACCAGCGCCGGATGGCTCTACCGCCACAGGGAAGGCCGCAGCTACGTGCCCGTCTATGAGTTGAGCTCAAAGAAATCGAACCCCAACGATGACGTCAGCCAGAACCAATCGTACAGCATCCGCTGGTCGTTGGAGAACACGCTGAACTACGTCAAGGCATTCGACAAGCACCATATTGATGCCCTGTTAGGACAGTCTGTCGAGAAGTGGGGCTATGGCAACGGTGTCAGCGTTACCAACTCCAACTCGCTCTTCCCTGGCTCGTTCGACCACGCCTTCATTACCAACGCCAACGTGGTAGATCCCGCCTATACCTCCATCGGCGGCAGCCCCGAGGCTCAAGGCGCCCTGTCATCGTTCTTCGGACGTGTGAACTACAACTACGACGAGACCTACCTGCTCTCGTTAGTGCTCCGTGCCGACGGTTCTTCCAACTTCAAGCGCGGCCACCGCTGGGGCTACTTCCCCTCGGTATCAGCCGGCTGGGTCATCTCGAACGAGAGCTTCATGGAATCGACCCAGAGCTGGCTCGACTTCCTGAAACTGCGTGCCAGCTGGGGACAGAACGGTAACTGCAACATCTCCAGCTTCCAGTATGTGGCCACCGTCGCCTTCGACGACCCCTACTATTTCGACAATAAGGACAACCCCGGCATCGGCGCCTATCCCGACATCCTTCCCAACGAGGACGTGAAGTGGGAGACCTCCGAGCAGCTGGACTTCGGCCTTGATGCCCGTTTCCTGAACAACCGACTGGGCTTCAGCTTCGACTGGTACAATAAGACCACCAAAGACTGGCTGGTACGTGCCCCGACGCTGCTCTCCTATGGTACTGGCGCACCCTACATCAACGGCGGTGACATCCAGAACAAGGGTTACGAAATCCAGCTGACGTGGAACGACAGGATTGGCAAGGACTTCAAGTACGGCATCACGGCCAACCTCTCGCACAACAAGAACGAGGTTACCCGTCTGGCCAACTCCGAGGGCATCATCCACGGCGGTTCCAACGCCATTGCCCAGAACACCGCCGAGCTCTATCGCTTAGAGGTGGGCTATCCTATCGGCTACTTCTGGGGCTACGAAATGGAAGGTATCATCCAGAACGAGCAGCAACTGCAGGAATACCTCGACCGCAACTGCGGCGGCGACAAGGCCAACTCCCTGCAGGGTGAGTCGTTGCAGCCTGGTGACGTGATGTTCAAGGATGTGAACGGAAATGGTAAGATTGACAAGGGCGACGAAGACAAGACGATGATTGGCGACCCGAATCCTGACTATACCGTGGGTCTGAACATCAACATCGCCTATAAGGGCTTCGACTTCGGCATCAATGGTTATGGCAGCTTCGGACAGCAGGTGGCCAAGAGCTATCGTCAGTTCTCCGACCATCCCGATGACAACTACTGTACAGATGTCTATACCAAGTACTGGACAGGCGAGGGCAGCACCAATCAGTATCCGCGTTTCTCCGACGGCAAGACAGCAAACATGTCTGAGATTTCACGCGTATGGATTGAGGATGCCGACTTCTTCAAGATTTCACGCATCTCCTTCGGCTATGACTTCAAGCGCCTGTACTCTAAGCTTCCCGTACAGAAGTGCCGTCTCTATGTATCCCTCAGCAACTTCTTCACCTTCACCGGCTACTCTGGTATGGATCCCGAGGTCGGCTTCGGCAACGGAACCAGCTGGGCCTCTGGTATTGACTGTGGCTACTATCCCTCTTCTCGTGCATGGCAAGTGGGCCTGAACATCAATTTCTAAGAATGAGAGAAAGGAATGGAATAATGAAAAAATGAGCATTATGAAGACAATATTTCAATTTTTCTGCGCTCTCTGCCTCATCGGCGGTTTATGCGCCTGTGACGACTTCCTTGACACAGATAACCTCACGAAGAAGGACACCTCGAACTTCCCCGTCAACGAGACGGATGCCACACAGATGGTGAATGGTATCTACTCTGTGATGAACCGTAACCTGGCCGACCCCGAGGAAGACCCGTTCTTCATCTTCGATATCGCCTCCGACGACCGTCTGGGCGGTGGTAGCCAAAGTAACATTGGTGCCCAGGGCGTTGATCGCCTGATGAACGCCTATGTTGATTGGATGAAACCTCTTTGGAAGCAGCGCTATGCAGGCATCAACCGTGCCAACAATGCCCTGGAGACCATCGACAACGTAACTGAATGGAGCTCTGCAGATAAGAAGAACCAGCTGTTGTGCGAGATTCACTTCCTCCGTGCCTGGTACTACTTCAACCTGGCTCAAGTGTTCAACGGTGTACCCTTGGTACTCTCGACAGCTCCGCAGAATCTGCCCAGAGCCACTGCCGACGAGGTCTATGCTCAGATTGCCAGCGACCTGAAGACCGCCATCGAGGTGGCACCCTCCACCAAGTATCCCAATTTCGGCGACGGACATGCATCCAAGTGGTCTGCCGAGGGCATGATGGCTCGCGTGTGGCTGTTCTATACGGGCTTCTACGGCAAGTCCGAGCTGCCTTTGGCCGAAGGTGGAAGCATCTCCAAGACCCAGGTTGCGGCCTGGCTGGAGGACTGCATCAAGAACAGCGGCTACGGTTTGGTCAGCGACCAGCGTAATCTCTGGCCCTACACCAATCCTTATACCGGCAAGGACTATAAGTATGACATCGACAACGGCCTGAACTGGGAGACCGACGAGAACATAGAGAATATGTTCGCCGTCAAGATGTCTAACAAGCCCGGATGGAGTGCCGACGCACAGCTGCGCCACAACCGTATCGTGGAGTTCTACGGTCTCCGCAAGACCACCGAGGCCGCCTTCCCCTTCTCCGTGCAGGGATATTCAAACGGTCCTGTGTGCGAGAAGCTGTGGACTGACTGGGCTGCCGATCCCGACTATGCCGGCGACTATCGCCGTGTAGGCTCCATCTGCGACCGTGCCGTAGAGATTCCCAACTATCCTGGCGACAAGGCCAAGGAGGTGGAGAACACCAATCTGCTGGCCAAGAAATACATTGGCTGTGAGGCCTACAACGAGGACCACAGCGGCCGCTATCTCAGCTATGGCTACTACTACGGCAGTGAGAACAACCGCCAGACAGGTCTTACACAGTCGCTCGTGTGGCTCCGCTTCGCCGACGTGCTGCTCATGCACTCCGAGCTCACCGACGGTGCCGTTGTCTATAATGGCAAGAGCGGCCTGAATGCCGTGCGCCAGCGTGCCGGTCTGGGCGATCTTCCCTACAGCCTGTCACTCCTGAAGAAGGAGCGCCGCTACGAGCTCTGCTTCGAGGCCCTGCGCTGGAACGACCTGCGCCGCTGGGGCGATGTGCAGGAGAAGGTGAAGAACCAGGTGGGCAACCACATCCTGAACCAAGGCATCGAGGGTGAGTATGCCTTCACCAACGACTTCATGCAGCGCTACCGTGATACTGGTGGTGGTTTCTTCAAGATTCCCGAGGATCAGGTGACCCTGTCGGAAGGCGTCTTAGAGCAGAATCCTGGCTGGGGCGATGGCACCAACTGGGCAAAGGGCGACCTGCCTTATAGGTTCAAGTAGCCTCTTTTGAAAGAGATGATGGGAAATTACGGGAAAGGATATTACTACCGTAATTTCCCATTCTTTCTCTCCAAAACAACGTATGACTGGGCAGTAGCATCATCTGCAAACGAGTGCGAATAGTGCTTAATTTTGCATAAAGAATTTGTTCGCGTGCAGCTTTCTGCCTATTTTTGCAAAGATGAAAGCTGCGAGGCTCCTGTTCTTCCTGCTCGTTGTGTGTGTGACCACTGCCACAGCACAGCGCAGGCTAGTGACGGTCGATGTAGAGACCGGCGCTCCTTTGCGGGGTGTCAACGTGCAGAGCCACCACTTCATCGCCACCACCGACTCGCTGGGCTTCGTCACCATTCCCGACAGCCTCCATACCTTCCTCTTTTCCCACGTCAACTACGAGAGCAGCCTCATCAACACCTATCAGACCGCCGACACCGTGTATCTCATCTCCAAGCTGAACAACCTAGGCGAGGTGCTGGTATTGGGCAAGGGAAAGAAAGAGGACGACGGCATGGACGAGCTGCGCGAGCGAATCAAGAAACAAGCCCAGATAGAGGCAGAGCTGGCCGCTGCCAATCCCAACGGCAACCTCTTCGGTCTGATAGGCTATCTCATTCCCAAGAAATGGAAGAACAGGAAGGAAAACAAGCGCAAGCGGCATGCGGAAATCCTGGAAAATTACTAAGCACATGCAGTGGACCGACCGAATCAGACAGGTAAAGATCATCCTCGTGGTGGCAGCCGTGGTGATAGCTGCGGCCTCGCTTTTCGTCAGCCATCAGCTGGTGAGCGACCTGAAGCAGGAGGAGCGCACGAAGATGGACCTCTGGGCCAAGGCCATGAAATACATCAATGAAGTGGTCGACGAGAAAGGCCTGTCGCTGGCATTGGAGTTCATACAAAGCAACACCACCATCCCCGTCATCGTCACCGACGCATCCGGCCAGGTGCTTGACTCCCGCAATATCAAGGACACCGTTGGCGTGGAGAATTATGCCCAGCAGATGCGGCTGTCTGGCGACACCATCCCCATCGACTTGGGCGAAGGCGACTATCTGCTGGTGTGCTACGACGAGTCGACGCTGCTCAAGCGTCTCACGCAATATCCCTACTGGCAACTCGGCATCGTGATGATCTTCGTCGTCGTGGCCATCTTCGCCCTCCTCTCCAGCAAACGTGCCGAGCAGAACAAGGTGTGGGTGGGCCTGTCGAAAGAGACGGCACACCAGTTGGGTACACCCATCTCGAGCCTCATGGCCTGGACGGAGATGCTGAAGGAGACCTATCCCAAGGATGAGCTCATCCCCGAGATGGAGCACGATGTGAAACGCTTGGAGCGTATTGCCGAGCGTTTCTCGAAAATCGGCTCAATACCAGAGCCCGTCGATGCTTCGATGAACACCGTCCTCGACCACGTCATCGACTACATGGACAAGCGCACGTCGCAGAAGGTGAGCATCAGCGGCCACTACCCCAGTCACGACGTCATCGTCAAGATGAATGCATCGCTTTTCGAGTGGGTGATCGAAAACCTCTGCAAGAACGCCGTCGACGCCATGGAAGGCCAGCCGGGCAAGATCGACCTGTGGCTCCTTGAGGAAGGCGACACCGTGGCGGTGGAAGTCGTCGACACGGGCAAGGGCATCAAGAAGAAGAACATCCGCAACGTGTTCCGTCCCGGTTTTACTACGAAGAAACGCGGCTGGGGCCTGGGCTTGTCGCTTGCCAAGCGCATCGTGGAGGAATACCACCGCGGGCATATCTTCGTCAAGCAGTCCGAAGTCGGCCGCGGCACCACCTTCCGCATTGAGCTGAAGCGGAAGGCATACTGAAGGAGCTGTTTATTTGTCTAAGGAGGCCGTTTTTTCTGCTGAAGAGCCTCTTTATTTTGCTGAGGAGCCCCTTTAGCGTCAAATTCTCGAGAGAATTCAACGCTAAGTCAATGCATTAGACTCGCCAGGAGATTCCTTCTGACTTTTTGCAATCGCTTGAAGTTCGTCGTTATGGTCACACGGTCACAGCTGTGACCATGTGACCGTGACCGTCTGCTGACTGTGACCGTTTTTGTGACCGCGCAGAGAAACGATATGGAAACAGAATTCTTCAACAGACTGAATTTTAGACGGTTAATAAGATTCTGCATTTGCCGTTAGAGGTGTAGTGGATATGGTCACAGCTGTGACCGTGACCGTCTAGGCGGGTCTAAACCCTGGTAGAAATTCTTGGACGAGCCAAGCGGCAGAGCCGAGCGGAATGATTCTCTCTTAACCCTTATTTTTGTTGAGTAGGCTCCAAGGATAGTTATTCAATGATTTTCAGGGTTTATGGTTCTTAGATGAAGAATTTTCTGCAAAATTGTGCTGGTTTCAAAATCTTTTTGTATTTTTGCACCAAGTATCGCCGATATGTCGAAAAAACGGACCATGACTTTAGGTTATGATACCCTAAGTTCAGGGTGGTGGTTTGTTTTTATTCAGCTATCATAGTCTGATTGCTCCTAAAACTATCGGAAGGTATAAAGGTTCGCTAAGTCGTAATCTTCTACTTCGAGAAGCAGCTCCACTAAACCAAATCTTAACAGGACAGTATTGATTGGATTAAGAAAAGTAACGTAAACATATATGAATATGAAACGCCGCATAATACTTTCCATTTGTAGTCTTATTATCTCCATATTTGCATCAGCTCAGATTACTCAGCGAGGTGTTACATTGGAGTATCATGGCCGACAGCCTAAAACGACCTATACAAATCCTGTGGAGTTGAGATTCGAGGGCGCTGGTACTACGACTAATCAGGGAAGGGGACAAAACGGCACGTTCCAGCTGCAGTTTGCACGTGCTCACGCTGGCGATACTATCAAGGGGTATAGCATTACTATCGGCAACAAAAAATATGTAGTGTTTAATGCTGATAAAATAAATGACTGGAATCTTTCACCTCAGGCAACACTTGAGATAGTGCTATATCAGAAGGATAGTCTCGATTACACTCAGGCTGTATATACTGCGGCTTACGTTCGTGAGATGAAGGCGAAGTATGACCGGCAGCGCAGGGAACTGGAGCAACAAAATCGTGAAGAGATGAAAAAAGAGCTCCAGAAGTTAGAAAAGGATTATCAAGACGAACTGAAGGCTATCCGTTTGAGAGCAGTGTTGTTTGCCTACGTTGATGAGACCACCATTGATTCTTTAGAATATGAATGGCGGCAATGTGTTTTGCACTCAGATTTCGACCGTGCGAGGGAAATCGGAAGGCAAATGGATCTGAACAAACAGGCTCGTGACCGCAATCAGAATCTTTTTACGGCAGCTTCTGCATATGAAGAACAAATCAGACAGCATCGCCGTACAATTACTCTATTAGAACAACATATTCAGCTATGTCAGGCGGATGACGAATTTGACGAAGCAGAGCTTTTGGAGCTGTTTAACTCTTTGGAAGATATGTATCGTGCAGAACTGGAAGTTGGAACAAAGCATTTTCCCCAATGGTCAGCAGATGCGATACGTGAGGTAGAAGTGAAATTGGGAAAAATTCTGTATAAAAAATATTGCTGGTTAAGCAATTCAAAACCGGAAGAGGCCATTGCTTGTCTAAGGGAGTCTGCTAAACTGGATAACAGCGATGCGCTAATGGAACTATCATCAATGAGCATTGGTAAAGATCGCGTAGATTACAATACGAGAAGGCAACTGGCAAAAAGATTGCTTGACAACGTGACGCTCCGTGGCTATGAGCTCCCTGAATACTATCAAGATTTGGACTATATCAAAGACCATTATGAGGCTTTCCCCGATTTCGGCGTTTCTTATAAGGACTATATCCTCTACTACCACATTCTTGACAATGCCGAGCTTTCTATGGTTCATTGTGAAGAAATGGGCGATGTGCCAGTTACTGTGACTATTCCTGAAAAAGTGAAGCATGAGGGTAAAACTTACACTGTGACAAAGATCTGCTCAGAAGCATTTGACCCGGATTCCCCACTTAAACCTGTGTTCAGTCGTGACAGCTCATATAATGAGAACCACCAGTTGATAGATAATCCGCAAGGGGTTGCGGATGTCGAAGAATCTGATGGTGAAGTTCTATTTATGAATAGTTTTATAGAAAAAGTGAAATTTCCGAATACGATACGATATATTGGGGAAGGGCTCATTTCATACCGTCGGTTTGATGGTGTCTCGGTAAACTTGCCTAAGTCGCTGAAAGTCATAAAGAATGGGGCCTTAACAGGAGTTTTTTTTGATAAAAACAACATTGTTCTTCCGGAAGGTATTGAGGAGGTCGGTGATGCATGGATGGTCAACTGCGAATTAGAACAAAATGGTGAAGGCTTGTCTCTTTACCTGCCAGCAACGGTGAAGCGTCTAACAGGCTACGAAATGCCTTGGCGTTTGTCACCACCATTTAGTAGTGTTCAAGTAAGTCCTCAAAATAAGGATTTCGTGGTATTAAACAATGTTCTTTTTTCTGCCGATACTACAAAATGCTATTGGGCGACAGCATTGAGATATAGAAACTGGGATGACTCTATTAAAGCGTGGGAAAACAATCCAGCATTGCTGAACGTATTCTATATTCCGAAGCCCGTTAAAGCTCCTCAAGACGATGGCTTTACTATGGAAGAATTGTTCAGAACTGATGGCTATTATTCATTCGCAGCATCTATTGATTCTTTTAGTGTCCACCCTGATAATACAGATTTCTGTTCTATCGGTGGAGTCCTGTATGATAAGTCTTGTGAGTCTTGCTTGGTGAAGCCCTATCATATAAAAACTGTCATTGTGCCCAAAGAGCTGAAATCAGGGGTAAGCAATCTCATGGATTCCACAGTCCGTGTCATATTGCCAAAGGAATTATCACCAGATGTTGTCCTTGATATATTTGAAAAACGGCTAGAGCCAAGGATGGAAAATTATACCATCTATTTCAGCTATTATGGAATAGAACGGTCAACCATAGAAAGGCTGGATTTTGAGGCCCTGTTGGATGAGGTGTGTGGCACATATCCGAATGATTCAGTACCTTGGTATGTGAAAGGGATGTTTTATACGAATGATCATGACTTGGAAAAGGCTCTTAAAACCTTGGACCATATTCCTCCTTCTGGCTCTATGTACAACAAATTGTCGACAAGGATTAATGAAGCCCAATACCTGTTGAAAACCTATAGGCAGAGAGCAGATAGTTTGGCTCGAAATGATGATTGGTATGGGGCCAAACGAATCTATGATGAGGTGTTGATGTACTGTACTCGTTTCAATTTGAACGCTTACGATTCGAATCATCCGCATGATTTTAAGGCACTCTCAGATAGGATTCTTGAATTCAGCATAGTCTGCCTTCATGCTGGTAGTCTGTTTCGCAATAAGGATAAAGAAATCAGCAAATATTACTATAGCTGGGCTTACAAACAGTGTAATTTTGTCCTTAGAGAGGATAAAGATAACGAGCCGATTCAGCGGATGATGGACATGCTTCAAAAAAAGTATGATGAACTGGAGTAAGATGGAGCAGGAAACTAAGACAAAATACGCCTTTATCAGCTATAACCACAAAGACCAGAAAGTGGCTAAGTGGTTACATCGGAAGTTGGAATCCTACAAACTTCCGGCAGAGATTCATAATGAATTTGATGATTCTCGCTATTTGCGCCCTGTTTTCCGTGATCAGACAGATCTTGATTCTGGTGTTCTTTCAGATGAGTTACACCGACATCTTAGCGAGTCAAAGTTTCTTATCGTCATCTGCTCTAAGCATTCGGCCGATTCACGTTGGGTAAGCAACGAAGTCAGGTTCTTTACAGAGCAGTTGGGACGTTTCGATTACATTATCCCTCTGCTCGTTGATGTAAATGAGAGTGAAGACGTAAAGGATTATTATCCAGCTTTTCTGCGTCAGTATATAGAAGAACAGCCTGACCGTGAACTGCTTGGCATCAATTTGAATGATGGCGGGTGTGAAAGGGCTTTTGTCAGGGTGGTGGCAAGGATGCTTGGCGTGAGTTTCGACGAACTATGGCATCGCCATGAACGGCAGCGTAGGCAACGGATTGCCATTGCCTGTATTACTGTGCCTATTGGTTTGTTCTTACTCTATTGGTTGGTGGTTCCAATTTCGCTTACAGTCCGTATCAAAGATGATTACCATTCCCTTCCCTTACCATCAGAAGCGGTTGTCGTTGTTAATGGTATGAAATATCGAATCCATAAGCTTGATACAGTCCTTACTATTGGCGATATCCCAGGCTATTATCGCGGCCGTCATATCCCTATTGGTATTTCAGCCCCTTACTATGAAAAAATCGATACGAACGTTCAAATTGGTTGGGGAGGTAGTAATGAGATACAGCTCTCATTGCATCGTGACGAGTCTTTTGCCGTTTATTCAGGTGTTGTCATTGATAATGAGGACGGTCGTCCTGTAGAGAACGCTCTTGTAGAAATTGAAGACAAGTCGGACATGACTGATAATAACGGATGCTTCAGAATTCGTTTTTCATTAAAAGAACAGACCACGCAGAAAGAAATCCGTGTCTCTCATCCCGATTATGAATATTATCAGCGTCAGGACGAACATCCTGGACAAGGTCTTAACCTAATGCTCATTCGTCGTTAGCAGTTGGAGAATAACGTAACCATCCACAGGGACGGTAGGATATGGCACATGTCTCGCCTCCTAAAGAATAACTACGATGAGGGGTGGGACTTGAACTTGCCTGCAACGGCATGGCAGCCGACATAGGAGATGACGCCAATCAGAATGCCATCGCTAATGCTGTAGGCCATGGGAATCAGAATGATGGTGAGGAAAGCTGGGATGGCAAAGATACGAAAAGATTTTGAATTCAGTGATACAGGAAAGAAAAAAAATCGTAACTTTGCAGCTGAATTGAAAACGACAAGAGATTAGTAGAGAAAAGCGGGAATCGTCTGTCAATGGGAAAAAAGGGTATGGGCCATTTTATGGCGTTTGTCACGGTGGCAATTTGGGGAAGCACTTTTGTGTTTACCAAGATGCTGCTGCTCAATGGCCTTTCGCCTGCCCAGATCTTCACGCTGCGTTTTCTGATTGCCTACGTATTGCTGCTGGCTTTTGAGCTGGCAACGAGGCGGCAGTCGTTCAGGCTGGTCAGCAGGTCGTGGCGCGACGAGCTGCTGATGTTGCTGCTGGGTGTGTCAGGAGGGTCGCTGTATTTCCTTACCGAGAATGCGGCGATGCTCTATACGACGGCCACGAACACGTCGCTGATTGTTTGCTCGTGCCCGTTGTTCGCCATGCTGCTGATAGCGCTTGTGTATCGTAAGAGTGAGCGTTTTACGGGTGTGCAGGTGGTAGGGTCGCTGTTGGCCTGTCTGGGTATGGCTGTGGTGGTGATGAACGGCCATTTCGTGTTGCATCTCTCTCCGAAGGGCGACATGCTGGCTTTTGGTGCCTGTCTTTGCTGGGCCGTCTATTCGCTGCTGATGAAGGCTGTGACGGAACGCTATTCCACCTTTTTCATTACCCGTAAGGTGTTTTTCTACGGATTGCTGACGATATTGCCCTACTATGTGGTGTTTCCGGGCTTTCCTTCGATGGAGGTGATCTTCAGCAGGGGGGTGATATGGAACCTGCTGTTCCTGAGCGTCGTGGCTTCTATGATTTGTTTCCTTGTATGGAACTGGGTGATCCGTCGGTTAGGGGCTGTCATCGCCACCAACTGGGTGTATTTCAATCCTATCACCACCATCCTTTTTGCCTGGTGGCTGCTGCACGAGCAGATTACGCCCTGGTTTCTGCTGGGCACGGCGCTGATCCTGACGGGTATGTTCCTTTGTGAGAAGCGCCATTCAGCCTAGGGCCGACTTACTACAGGATAAGAGAGAGAGCCGACTGTCACGCTTGACTGTCGGCTCTTACTCTTCGGAAAAATGTGAAGCTTCGCAGCTTTTTTAATGTTTTAATCCTAAATGATATGTTATAGAGAAAGCATAGAAATTAGTGTCTTGATTTAATCGATACCGCCGTTGAGCAGCGAGTCGGTGGGCGCAGGCGTCAGGATCTCGTCCTTTGCCAAGGTCAGCGTGTCGGTCATCTGGCCGTAGGCTACGGAGGGCTCGTGGCTCTCTACCTTGATGTTGGCATATTCGTCAGCATCCATCCAGGTGGTGTTGGGCCGCATGGACTGGTAGATGGCGTTTCCTACGGTGAGGAGGATGGCCACCATAGCGGCGGCGCCGAACAGCGGGCGCAAGCGCTCGGTGAGGCGGATGGTGCGTGCTTTCACCTGCTGGGGCTGCAGCGGGACGATGTCGGCGGGCAACTGTGCGAGCACGCGCTCGTCGAAATCGTCGCCCAGCACGGGCTGCTCGTCGAAGGCGGCAAACAACGGGGCATACTGCTGTAGCTCCTGAGGCATGTCTTCTGCGCCCTGAGCGAAGAAGGTCTTCAGGATCTGCTCTTCCTGCAGCGTCGTTTCGGCGCGGAAGTAGCGGTCTAACAGTTGCTCGATGTACTTATAGTCCATGTTGTTCTATTTGTAGGAATTTTTGCTTGATCGTCTGTCGTGCGCGGAAGATGTTCACCTTGACTTGTTGTTCTGTGATGCCCATCACTTGCGCGATGTCCTTGTAGGCTTTGCCCTCCATGTCGCGCAGCTGCATGCAGGTGCGCTGTTTTTCGGGCAGCTGGCCGACCAGCTTTCTCACGAGTTCCACTCGGTCTCGCTGTACGGCCTGTTCTTCTGGATTGGCGGCGTAGGAGCGGTCTGCGTGCTCATATCCGCCACTCTCTTCGAGGGATGTGTTCTGGCTGTCGGCGCGCTTCATCTTGTCGAGCGCCACGTTGCGGCAGATGGTAAGACAGAATGCCTCGATGCTCTCCAGCTCGCTCCACTGCTCGCGGCGGTTCCATACTTTCAGCATCGTCTCCTGCACTACATCCTCGGCATCGTCTCTGTTGAGAGTGATGCGCAATGCCAACCTGAAGAGCTCGTTCTTCAACGGCAGGATGTCGGTGCGGAAGAAGCTGATTTCTTTCATCCTCTCTAAATGTTAAGACGATTGATGAAGGGAAAAGTTACACATTTTCTCTCTTTTTTCATTTTCCTGCCTGCTCTTTCTCCTCATTCCATGCATGAAGGCTTTCCAGCAGGATCTCGATGAGCCGAGGAATAGCGTAGCTGTCGATGTCGGCCTCGTTGATCCAAATGTAGCCGTCGGGCAGGGTGGGACGAGTGTCGGTTTCCAGCAGATAGAAGTCGGCCAGAAGGATGCGATGGGTGAGGACGTGGTGAACGTCCTTCCTGATAAGGGTGAGGCGGGACCCGGCGGGAGTAGCGGAAGGCATTATTCCGGCGGGTAAACCGCCGGACGCAGTTGAGGCATCGCTGATGTTGAGCGGCTCCCAGAGGCCCTGCCAGATGTCGCCCTCGCCACGGCGGTGGATGGCAGTCTCGCCCTTACACCTAATATATATGTACGCGAGACGGCGGGTGGTGACCTTCAGTTTGCGCTCTTTCACGGGCAGCTGGCCGACGGTGCCGTGAGCCTGTGCCAGACAGGTGTCGCTGAGCGGACAGTCGGTGCAGCGGGGTGACTGCGGCGTGCACCACGTAGCGCCGAAGTCCATGATGGCCTGATTGTAGTCGGCCGCCTGTGCGGCAGGCAGCAGCTCGTTGGCCAGTTGGTCGAAGACGTGGCGTCCCTGCGTCGTGTTGATGGGTGTGCTGATGTCGAAATGCCGGCTGAGCACGCGGAACACGTTGCCGTCAACGACGGCGGCGGGCAGGCCGAAAGCCATCGAGCCGATGGCGGCGGCGGTATAGGGCCCTACACCTTTCAGGCTGTGCAGCCCCTCGATGGTTTGCGGGAATCCGCCCAAGGCCACCACCTGACGTGCAGCCGTCAGCAGGTTGCGGGCTCGTGAGTAATAGCCCAGTCCCTGCCACATGCGCAGCACCTCTTCCTCAGAGGCCTCTGCCAGTTGGCCTACGGTAGGCCATCGCTGAATGAAGCGCAACCAGTAGTCGCGGCCCTGCTCGATGCGCGTCTGCTGTAGGATGATTTCGCTGAGCCAGATGTGATAGGCGTCGTGCGTGCCTCGCCACGGAAGCTGTCGTCCGTGGCTTTCATACCATCGCAGCAGCGTGGCGGCGAAAGGATGTATGGCCGTTTGCCTGTTTGCTATCATGTGTG
This sequence comes from Prevotella sp., assembly GCA_017615355.1. Lineage (GTDB taxonomy): Bacteria > Bacteroidota > Bacteroidia > Bacteroidales > Bacteroidaceae > Prevotella. The sequence goes on along the minus strand of JAGAAJ010000046.1, from coordinate 75,373 downwards.
CAAAGTTACGAATAAGCGTGAGAAAAACCAAGAAAAATTTGCTTTTTCTCGCGCTAATTTGTACCTTTGCAGCCATAACGTAAGAAGCAAAAGAAAACAATGTCGTGCATATTGCATATAGAGACCAGCTCACAGATGTGTTCCGTGGCCGTCAGCGAAGACTCGCAGGTCATCTACCACGATGAGAGCGAAAGCACCGAGAAGGGTGCCAGCGCTGAGCGCTTGGGCACTATGATTGACGCGGCGATGTCGTTTACCGACAACCACGCCATTCCTTTCGATGCAGTAGCCGTGAGCGGCGGTCCTGGCTCATATACGGGTTTGCGTATCGGCGTGTCGATGGCGAAGGGCATCTGCTTTGGCCGCGACCTCAAGCTCATCGGCGTGCCCACGCTCGAACTGCTCTGCGTGCCCGTGCTGCTGAGAGATGTTCTTCCTGACGATGCCCTGCTGTGTCCGATGCTCGATGCCCGCCGCATGGAGGTGTATTCTGCCGTCTACGACCGTGCCTTGCATGAGGTACGTGGCGTACAGGCCGATGTCGTCAGCGCTGATACCTATCGTGAGTGGCTTGACCAGCGTCCCGTCTATTTCTTCGGCCCTGGAGCAAAGAAATGTATGGACATCATCCAGCATCCCAACGCACATTTGATAGACGATATCCAACCTGTGGCACGCTGGATGCAGCCGCTGGCTGAGCGCCGCCTGCTGAACGGACAGACGGAGGATGTGGCCTACTACGAGCCCTTCTATCTGAAGGATTTCGTAGCGAAGATGCCGCGAGACTTGCTGAACCGCTAAAGGGAAGAATCACCCAGTAAATTGTAAATTGTCAAATTATAAATTCCAAAGGTGAATATCAAAGGATTAGACTACAACACCCAGCGGCAGTCGCTGCTGATGCCCGAGTATGGGCGCGAGATACAGAAGATGGTGGAGCACGCCATCAGCCTGCCCGACCGCGACGAGCGCCTGCGCTGTGCCAAGACCATCGTGAAGATGATGGAGACGCGCGTGCCGCAGATTCGCGAAAACGCAGGCTACCAGCAGACGCTATGGGACCACCTGTACCTGATGAGCAACAAGGAGCTTGACATCGACTGGCCCTATGATATGAGCGAGGCTGAGCATATACACGCAAAGCCCGAGCCGATGGCACGTCCGGCGAACAGCATCCGCCTGAGGCACTACGGACGGTTGGTGGAGGAGCTGTGGGACAGGCTGAAGCAGATGCCTGAAGGACCGGAGCGCGACCAGCTGGCCAGCTATACCGCCAATCAGATGAAGCGAGACCTCGTGCTCTGGGGACACGGCTCCATCGACGACGAGAAGGTGGTCAGCGACTTGGCAGAATATACCGACGGTGTCATCCAGCTCGACCTGAACACCATCGCCCTTGAGCACTTCGTGCCGGCCGACGAGCTGCCTGCCAATAACAAGAAGGGAAAGAAGAAAAAGTAAGCGATGGCATCATTCATCATCGAGGGCGGACACACGCTTAGTGGAACCATCACGCCGCAGGGCGCCAAGAACGAGGCCTTGCAGGTCATCTGCGCCACGCTGCTGACCAGCGAGCCTGTGACCATCAGCAATATCCCCAATATTCGTGATGTCAACAACCTCATCCAGTTGCTGAGAGATATCGGGGTGAAGGTAACGCCATCTTCCACCCCCAACCCGGCACCTTCCACCCTTACCTTTCAGGCTGACTCGCTCAACCTCGACTACTTGCAGAGTGATACCTTTGTAAAAAAGTGTGCTGAGCTACGCGGCTCGGTGATGATGATCGGACCGTTGCTGGCTCGTATGGGCAAGGCCGTCATCGCCAAGCCTGGCGGCGACAAGATAGGACGTCGGCGTCTCGACACGCATTTCCTGGGCTTTGAGCGTCTTGGGGCACATTTCAACCCTATGCCTGAGCGTGGCGTCTATGAGATCAGTGCTCCGTCGTCCTCCTCCCATCTCTCATCTATCACCCCTTACCACTCCACTCTCAGAGGCAGTTACATGCTACTCGACGAGGCCTCTGTCACAGGTACGGCCAATATCATTATGGCAGCCGTGTTGGCACGTGGCACGACTACGATTTACAATGCGGCCTGCGAGCCCTACGTGCAGCAGCTCTGCCACATGCTCAATGGTATGGGAGCCCGCATCAGCGGCATCGCCTCCAACCTGCTGACCATCGAGGGTGTCAACACCCTTCATGGCACTACGCACCGCATCCTGCCTGACATGATTGAGGTGGGCTCCTTTATCGGTATGGCAGCGATGGTGGGCGACGGCATCCGTATCAAGGATGTGTCGCTCAGGAATCTTGGCATCATTCCCAACACCTTCCGTCGTATGGGTATCAAGGTGCGTGAGGAGGGCGACGACCTGTTTATTCCGCGTATGCGCCACTACGAGGTGCAGTCGTTTATCGACGGTAGCATCATGACGTTGGCCGATGCTCCCTGGCCAGGCTTGACGCCCGACCTGCTGAGCGTACTCATCACCGTGGCCACACAGGCGCGCGGCAGTGTGCTCTTCCATCAGAAGATGTTCGAGAGCCGTCTGTTCTTCGTCGACAAGCTCATCGACATGGGTGCGCAGATTATCCTTTGTGATCCTCACCGTGCTGTTGTCGTGGGCCACGACAGAAAGCTGCAGCTGCGTGGCGGGCGTATGTCGAGTCCCGACATCCGTGCAGGCATTGCCCTGCTCATCGCTGCACTCAGCGCCAAGGGTGTCAGCCGTATCGACAATATCGAGCAGATAGACCGCGGCTACGAGAACATCGAGGGCCGCCTCAATGCCCTCGGCGCACAGATACAGAGAATGACTTAAAAAACTAGTCAGGACTAGTCCAACTAGTATAACTAGAAAGATGATAAGAGAAGAAGATGTATACAAGATAGGCCGTCTCGGCAAGCCGCACGGCGTGAAAGGGGAGGTGACGATGCAGGTCGACGACGATGTGTTTGACCGCGTCGACGCCGATTTCCTCGTGCTGTGGGTCGATGGCATTCTTGTGCCCTTCTTCATCGAGGAGTACCGCTTCAAGACCGACACCACGGCCCTCATCAAGTTTGAGGACGTGGATACGGTGGAGGGTGCACGTGAGCTGACCAACAGCGACGTCTTCTTCCCCCGTAATTTGGCCGACAATAATGAGGAGGATTATACCTGGTCTTTCTTCGTGGGCTTTGAGCTGGCCGATGCTGATACAGGCAATGTCGTGGGACGTATTGCCAGTGTGGATGACAGTACGGCTAATGTGCTCTTTTGTCTCGAGGACGGCCGTCTCATCCCTGCTATCGACGATCTCGTCGTCCATGTCGATGTCAAAGGCCATCGCATCACCATGCGACTGCCAGACGGGCTACTCGGACTTTGAGCGTTTCACATCTGAAATAACAATGAACCAATATCCCTACAACTATGAAAGCAATCGAGAATTTTGAGGAGTTAATCGCCTATCTCGTCGGCGGTATGGAGCCGAAGCGGGTGGCTGTAGTATGTCCCTACGATGAGGGCACGCAGGAGGCTGTCGAACGTGCTATGGAGGCCGGTTTTATCAAGCCCATCTTCGTGGGTGACCCCAAGCTCATTGGTCCTGCCCTGAAGGAGGTGCCCCGCCTGAAAGCAACTGATGAGGTGGATGCCGCTGCCAAGGCCGTGCAGCTGGTGCACGAGGGCATGGTCGACGTCATTATGAAGGGCTTGCTGAACACCGACGACCTGTTGCGTGCTGTGCTGAACAAGCAGACGGGCATCTTGCAGGAGGGTCGCATCGTCACTCACCTCACCTGTGCCGAGCTGCCTGAATACGACAAGATGCTGTTCATGACCGATGTCGCCGTCATTCCAAAGCCCACAGAGGAGCAGCGTAAGCAGCAGCTGAAGTACCTGCTGCGTCTGTGTCGCTCGTTCGGCATTAAGGAGCCTGGCGTGGCCCTCGTGAACTGTTCTGAGAAAGTGGATGAGAAGCACTTCCCGCATACTGCCGAATACAAACGACTCATACAGGAGGCTGAGAAGGGCAAGTATGGCGAATGTATCGTCGACGGCCCGCTCGACCTGAAGACATCGCTCTCGGGCAAGGCCCTGAGGAAGAAGGGGTTGCACTCGCCGCTGCGTGGTCACGCCGATGCACTCATCTTCCCAGATATCCAGTCAGGCAATGTGTTCTACAAGACCATCACTCTGTTCTGTCGCGCTACCACCGCTGCCGTCCTAGCCGGCCCTGATGTGCCAGTCGTGCTCACCAGCCGTGCCGACGATGCTGATTCGAAATTCTATTCTTTAGCTTTAGCTTGTATCAACGCATAACCAGGTTTAATGCTTATATTAGTTATCAACCCTGGGTCGACGTCGACGAAGATGGCCGTCTATGAAGACGAGAAGCCATTGGTGCTGCGCAGCATCACGCACAGCAACGAGGATCTTGCGCAGTTTGACGACGTCATCGAGCAGTTCGCCTACCGTCGCCAGCTCGTGCTCGACGAGCTGGAGCGTGTAGGTGTGCCGCTGGAGTTTGATGCCGTCATCGGTCGCGGTGGTCTGGTCAAACCCATCGCCGGCGGCGTCTATGAGATCAATCAGAAGATGCTGGATGATACCCATTCGGGTATCGCCATGCACAACCACGCCTGTAATCTGGGCTGTCTCATTGCCCACGATATCGCCAGCACCATTCCCGGCTGTCGCTCGTTCATTGCCGACCCGGGTGTCGTTGACGAGCTGAACGACTATGCGCGTATCAGCGGGTCTCCCCTCATGGGACGCATCTGTATCTGGCACGCCTTGAACCAGCGTGCCATCGCAAGACGCTTCGCGCAGGAGATAGGCAAGCATTACGAGGATCTCAACCTCATCATCTGTCATTTGGGTGGCGGCATCAGTGTGGCAGCACACGATCATGGTCGTGCCGTAGATGCCAATAATGCTTTGGACGGTGAGGGTCCCTTCTCGCCGGAGCGTGCCGGCTCGTTGCCCGCCGCAGACCTTATCCGCTTGTGCTTCAGCGGTAAGTACACTGAGAAACAGCTGTTGAAGCGCATCGCAGGCAAGGCTGGTCTGAACGCTCACTTGGGCACCGCCAATGTGAAGGAGATAGAAGAACGCATACGCGATTATGGCGACACACATGCCGAGCTGATTCTGAACGCCATGATCTATCACATTGCGAAGAACATCACCGCCCAGGGAGCAGTACTCTGTGGAAAGGTTGATGCCATCCTGCTCACCGGCGGCCTTGCCCGTTCCGAATATGTCATCTCCAGACTTCGTCAGCGCATTGAGTGGGTGGCACCAGTCTATTGTTTCCCAGGCGAGGACGAGATGGAGGCTTTGGCACTCAATGCTCTTGCTGTGTTGCGTGGTCAACGTGATGTCGCCGAGTACGACTAAACTGTTCATAATTACACCATTCCTAACTAAAAACGGAACTACTAGTAAAAACCAACATCATTTGTTACTTATTGAGTAGCGTTATTTGAAAAAAAATGGTGATATTTGCAGACCAAACTTAACTATATGGCTTACGTCACCACTAGAGACCAAATGCGCTATATTGAATTAGGCAGCTATTCCGTCGATTATAACGAGGGCGACGTTTTGTTGTTTGAAAGTGTTAAGGACATTTCACCATTCTTTCCGCTTGGGTCTACCACAATGTTCGTTGCTATCTGTAGCAAGGGAAGTCTGTCGCTGGACATAGAGGGTGAGGAGTATACGTTTGAAGAGGGAAGCATTATGCTCTGCCCGCCTAAGGTGAGGGTGCTCATTAAGGAGCATAAAGAGGATTTCTGCTGCAATGTGATGTGCATTGCTGAGCCTATTGTACAAAGCTTATTGCGTGATCATGTCGATATGTTGCAGCAAGAGACCTCCAAGCGTCTGTTGAAGATTACACCCTTGACGGAACTGAGCCGTGAAGAGTTCAGCTTCTATTTCTCCATCATTCGCTCTAAGCTGAAAGCAAACAATCCTTCGACACCGCACATCATCCTGATTGCCCTGCTGAGAGTCTTCTTGCTGGAGTTGCATTTCTTGTCACACGGCAATGAGGTCAGACGTCATGAGCAGCGTATGTCACAGGGCAAGGTGTTGTTCAACCGTTTCTTGGCACTCATCTCCAACAGCGAGGTCAAACGACAGCCCATATCGGTCTATGCTGGTCAGTTGGCCATCACGCCGAAATACCTCACCATGCTCTGTCTGAAATACTCCAACAAGACAGCTTCGGAATGGGTGGCACAGTACACCGTAGAGGAGATACGTTTCTGTTTGAGAAACACCGAGCTGAGCATCAAGGAAATATCTGCGCATCTAGGTTTCTCAAACATGAGCCATTTCGGTTCCTATGTGCGTAAGCATCTCGGCGTCTCGCCTTCTGAGTACCGCTACAGCAAGAAACACTGAAGCGAGCTCGTGAGATTTTCAAAACCAGCCTTTTTTCGGAACCACAAGGCAGAAAAAAGATTAATTCTTTGTTTTTTTGCGTGCAAATAAGTAATTTTGCAGCAAATTTTGTTCATCCGCGCTCATGAAGAAAGTCTTCAAGTGGATAGGCATTGTGCTACTCAGTCCCGTTGTGCTGTTTATCGTTCTGGTAGCACTGCTCTATGTGCCGCCCATACAGAACTGGGTGGCTCAGCAGGTAGCGTCTATCGCTTCGAAGAAGACAGGTATGGAAATCAGCGTGGAACATGTAGACTTGAGCTTTCCCCTTGACCTGAAGGTGGACGGCGTTCGCATCGTGAAAGACTGCGACACTATTGCCGATATCCGCCGCACTATCGTCGATGTGAAGCTGTGGCCGCTGTTTAGTGGAGACATCGTGCTGAATGAGCTGCGACTGGATGACGCACATATCAATACCCTCGATTTCATCGATGATATCCGTATGCAGGGTTTCATCGGAAGCTTCAGCCTCTCCTCGCCAGGCATCGATGCCTCGGCATTGGAGATGGAGCTGCGCAGTCCTCACATGAAGAATGCCGACCTGACCGTGTATATGAGCGACACCGCCGCCATTGACACGACGACCATAGGCTGGCATATACGCTTCGACCGCTTCGACTTTGAACAGACGCGCCTATGCATCGTGATGGACTCGACGGCCGTCTTCGCCACCGATGCATCGCCCACCGATACTGCCGCTACCATTCCTACGCGTATCACGGCTTGGCTGCCTAAGGCCACGCTGCGGCAGGGTGACCTGCACTTGGGCTTTGTACGCTTTGCTTTCGGAGCTATCGACTGGCATGAGGGCCAGCTCAGCATGGGCGACTATGGAAAGGACGAGAATGCCTTTGCTCTGAGTAATATGGAGCTGCAGCTCGATTCACTCTTCTCCTACAAGGAACAGTTGCGTGTAGGCATTGCGCAGGCGTCGATGAAAGAGGAGAATACTGGCGTGACCCTGCACCAGTTGCAGGGACGCATTGCCAAGGACGGCGACGACATCAGCCTGCGCGACCTGTTGATGAACGCCTCGGCCACGTATGATGACCAGCCTGTGATGCTGCGTGCCAGCGTTGATGGCGATATGCGTCAGATGGACGTCCGACAGCTCAGTGTCACGATGCCCGCGAAGGCCCATGCCGAGGCCAGCGGACAACTGCGTAACATCCTTGATAAGGATTGTCTGACAGCCGATGTCAGCCTCAGCGCTGAGGTATTTGAGTCTATCAAAGCTGACGGCTTACAGCTACCGAAGGGATTGAGCCTGCAGGCCGACATACAGAGTCAGGCACAGCAGACCACAGCCGACATCACCATGCGGCAAGGCGGCGCTTTGGCCTCGTTGCAGGCTAAGCTAAACGGTGGCCTGTCTGCATTGATGGACAAGCCCGAGAAACTGCCCTACGAAGCCCGTCTCAGTACACGCGGTCTCGACCTGCGCCGTTTCATGCCCGATGCCGGCGTGGGACCGCTCTCTGCCGATGTCACCCTGCATGGCACGGGCATCCCGTCGTTCTCGGCGGACGGCACGAACGGCGGGCGTCTTGTAGCCGACATCCAACTGCATAGCGCCAGCTACGACCAGTGGCAGATAGACAGCGTACAGGCCAACGCCACCATCGAGGGTGACCACGTGGTGTTAACCGCTAAGAGTGAAAACAAGTTCCTGCGTGGTACGATTGATGTGGATGCTCATCTGGCGAAGAATGAGGTCAAGGCCGAAGTGAGCACGCATCTACAGCATGCCGACCTCTATGCCTTAGGACTTGTCGAGAGTCCTACGATAATCGGTATGGATGGCGACTTTGACATCACTACCGATAAGAAGCTGCACCATAGGGTGTCGGCTTTGATGAGCGACATCTACATACGCGACTCTGTGCAGACACACCATCCCGAGAAAATTGGCGTATTGCTGAAGACGGGAGCCGATACCACTGTCGTGCGCCTGCAAAGTGGCGATTTCATCGTGAAAGCCGATACCAAGGGCAGCTATGAGCAGCTATTGCCCCAACTTGGCGCTCTGACTGACAGTATTGCCTCACAGTTTCGCAACCGTACCATCGACCAGCAGGCGCTAAAACGTCTCCTGCCAACGGGACGACTCTATGTCACTGCGCAAAAGGGAAATCCCATCGCTGCCATTCTCAATGCCCAGGCCGGCATTACCTTTGATCATCTGGACATTGATTTACACGCCTCGCCGTTGTCGGGACTGAACGGACAACTGGATATCTTGAAGCTGAATACAGGTTCCATGCTCTTGGACAGCATCCGCCTCTCATTGGTGGAGAAAGAAAAAGGACTGACGTTCAATGGCTTTGTGTCCAATGCCAAGCGCAATCCCACGGGCACGTTCCGCATCCTCTTCGACGGTCTTCTGCAACAGCACGGGGCAAGCCTCGGCGTCAGATACTTTGATGAGCAAGGACGGCGCAATATCCGTATTGGTTCGAAAGTAGAGATGGTGTCATTGTCAGGCCCCGATGGCGATGAGACGGGGCTCCGATTCCAGCTCATCCCCAATCGTCCGACGCTGGGATATAAGGAGTTTGCCTTGAACGATGATAATTACCTGCTCTTGCATAGCAACCTGAAGATAGATGCTCACGTTGACCTGCTGGCCGATGACGGCACACGCATCCTGCTTTACTCAGGGACTTCTGAGGCTTCTGAGACAAGTGGCGATGCAGACGAATTGTTGCAAGACCTTACTATTAGCGTGAGCAACCTCGACTTGGGCGAACTCACCAGCGGTCTGACAATGTTGCCGGCCATCAGCGGTACGCTCAACGGCGACTACCACTTCATGATGGATCAGGAACACAGCATCTCTGTGGCCAGCGACATGAGCGTCACGAAGATGGCCTATGAGGGTAGTCCTATTGGCAATCTCGGCTCGGAGTTTGTCTACCTGTTGCGTGAAGACGGCACGCATGTCGTGGATGCCACGCTGATGCTCGATGAAGAGCCGATAGGCACTTTGCAAGGCAGTTATCTGGATGGTAAGCGCCTTGATGCCGACCTGGAGCTGACGCACATGCCCCTGTCTATTGTCAACGGCTTTATGCCCGACCAGCTGTTAGGCTTTGAAGGCAATGCCGATGGTAAGCTCAGCGTCAACGGCCCGTTGTCAAAGTTGCAGATGAACGGAAGTCTGTCGTTTACCAACGGCTATCTCGTCAGCACCCCTTACGGCATGAGGATGCGCTTTGGCGACAAACCCTTGCAGATGACCGACTCGAAGCTGGTTCTTGACGGTTTCACGCTCTATGCTGACAATGGCACCACACAGGGCACTCCGCTTACCATCAATGGCAGCGTCGACTTCTATGGCCAGGGCAATGATGCCGTTAACCTGAGGCTCACGGCAAGGAACTTCCAGTTAGTGAATGCCAAGCAGAAGAAAGAGTCCGTAGCCTACGGAAAGATGTTCGTCAATTTCTTTGCCCGCCTCAACGGAAATCTTGAAAAGCTCAGTCTGCGCGGTCGTCTCGACGTTCTTGGCAGCACCGACCTGAATTATGTGTTGCTCGACTCGCCGCTCTCTACCGACAATCAGATGGATGAACTGGTGAAATTCACCGATTTCAGCGATACCACGCAGACGGTCGTTATCAGGCCTGAGAGCGATGCGCTTGATTTAGACGTGCAGCTGAACATCGACGAGGGTGCCCATGTGCGCTGCGCCTTGAATGCTGAGCAGACCAACTATGTGGATCTCTTGGGCGGTGGCGATCTGCGTCTGCGGATGGGCGCCGATGGTCTGAATCTTACGGGCCGTTACACCATCAACAGCGGTACGATGAAATACTCGCTGCCCGTCATTCCCTTGAAGACCTTCACACTGGCACAGGGCAGCTATGTCGAGTTCACGGGTCAGCCCGATAATCCCACATTGAATATTACCGCCACCGAGCGCCACCGCGCTGCCGTATCGAATGAGGGTGACGGTCAGAGTCGCAACGTCATGTTCGACTGTGGTGTCGTCATCACGCAGACCCTCGAGAACATGGGTCTGGCATTTACCATCAGCGCGCCGGAGGATATGCAGGTGCAGAACGAGCTCAATTCCATGAGTCAGGAGCAGCGTGGCAAGCTGGCTGTGACGATGCTCACCACGGGTATGTACCTAGCTGATGGCAACACCAGCGCCTTCTCGATGAACTCAGCCTTGAGCTCTTTCCTGCAGAGTGAGATCAACAACATCACGTCTGGTGCGCTGAAGACCGTCGACCTACAGGTGGGCCTCGACAATACCACCAATGCAGCCGGACAATCGCATACCGACTACAGCTTCAGCTTTGCCAAGCGCTTCTGGAACAACCGCCTTAGTGTGCAGATTGGTGGTAAGGTGTCGACGGGCGCTGAGATGGAAGGACAGCAGCAGTCGTTCTTCGATAATGTCACAATGGAGTACCGCCTGTCGCCCACTAGTAATAAATATGTGAAGCTGTTCTATAATCAGAATGTCTACGACTGGCTGGAAGGCTACACAGGCGAGTATGGTGGCGGCTTTGTCTGGAAGCGAAAGCTCGACAAGCTCACCGACATCTTCCATAAGACCAGAAGGCTCACCCCTACACTCAATCAAAGAGATGGAAGGCTGGGCAGGCCGGCTGGTATGATCAATCCCACAGATTCCGTTCAACATAATGATAGCATCAAGTAGAATCCTTTTTCTTTGCTTGCTTCTTGCTGCCTGTTCCACCACGAAGCACATTCCCGACGACGACCAGCTGTTCATCGGGCTTGAAAAGATCGTCTACACCGACTACGAGCGTGGTGACCATGCTGAGGATACGCAGGCCGAGGTAGAGGCGGCATTGGCTACGGCTCCCAACGGTGCTTTGTTTGGCAGCAGCTACTACCGCACACCCTTCCCATACGCTTTGTGGATATGGAATGCGACGCAGGATACAAAGACGAAGTTTGGTCGCTGGCTGGGTTCGCTCTTCGCCAAACCGCCTGTGCTGATGAGCCAGGTCAATCCCGCTCTGCGTGCCCAGGTGGCGAAGCAGGTATTGCGCACACACGGCTATCTGCATGGTGATGTCAGCTACCGTGAGGTGCCGCAGAAGAATCCGAAGAAAGCGAAGATTGCCTATACCGTAAAGATGGACTCGCTGTTCCGTGTGGACACGCTTACTTATGTCGGTTTCCCGCCAGCCATGCAGCATCTCATCGACTCCACCCTCATGGAGAGCACGCTGCAGCCAGGCGACGCCTTCAGTGTGCAGAACCTTGACGATGAGCGTACCCGTCTGAGTCAGCTCTTCCGTAATAACGGCTACTACTATTATCAGTCCAACTATGCCTCTTTCCTGGCCGACACCATCGGAACGGCACGTGCTGAGGAGGGTCATCCCATCGGTCCCTACATTGCCACATTGCGCCTGCAGCTGGCCGATTCGCTACCCGAGCAGGCCTTACGTCCTTGGTATATAGGCACCACCAGCGTGCGTCTGCGCCGCTCTATGATGGATAAGACTGACAGCATCATGGGCCGTCGGTCGCTGAAAGTGTTGTTTAGCGGTAAGCATGTGCCCATTCGTCCGGGCGTCATCCTGCAGGGGTTGAAGCTGCGTCCGCGCCACCTGTTTAGCTACGATGCCTATCAGGAGTCCATGCAGAAGGTGAATGCTACAGGGGTGTTCTCCACGATTGACTTCCAGTTTACGCCGCGACAGAGCTCTCACTTCTCACCTCTCACCTCTCACTTCACACCTCACACCTCTCACCTCTCACCCCCTTCCGATACCCTCGACCTGTTGCTCGACTGCGTCTTTGACAAGCCCTACGACTTCTATGTAGAGACCAATTTCATCAATCGCACGATAGGCCGGTTGGGGCCGGAGCTGAAGATCGGTTTGACACGCCGCAATGCTTTCCGTGGTGGCGAGAAGCTCGACATCAATCTGCATGGTGCCTATGAATGGGAGACCTCGTCCAAGGGCAAGGATATGAACAGCTATCAGTATGGTGCCGATGCCAGCATCGAGTTCCCAAGGATTCTGTTCCCCCGCTTCAGTCGCAGGAGAACTAGAAATACTAGCTCAACTAGTCCGACTAGCCCTACTAGTGCAACTAGTTCTACTCTCCCTGAAAGACGTCGCCGTCGTTTCCGCCGCTTCTACACGCCGCCCTCTACCCTGTTGAAGGTGTCAAGCGATGTGGTGCGCCGCCCCAGCTATTACAAGATGCATATTGTGAGCGGTGAGTGGACTTATCGTTGGCAACCGTCGGAGACCAGCCGCCATGAGTTCTCGCCCATCACATTGAAATATCAGTTTATGAACAGCCATACAGAGCGCTTCGACAGCTTGTTGGGCGAGAATCCCTATCTGCTTACCACGATGGATGACTATTTCATCCCGAAGATGCGCTATACCTATACCTATGCCTCGCCATCCAACTATCGCAACCCCATACGATGGGAGACGTCAGTAGAGGAGGCAGGCAACGTCACCGCCCTCTACGACGTGCTCATACAGGGCAATGGCTGGAACCAGAAAGACAAGACGCTGTTCAAGAACCCCTATTCGCAGTTCCTGAAGATTGAGACCGACCTGACCAAGACCTGGACGCTGAGCAACACATCGAAGCTTGTGGCTCACCTGAACTACGGCCTGATGTGGAGCTATGGCAACAGCGACACGGGTCCCTTCAGTGAAATGTTCTACGTGGGTGGTGCCAATAGCATCCGTGCCTTCCCCGTGCGCAGCATTGGTCCGGGCGCATTCCCGGGACTGGGCAATAACCGCCAGTTCTCCTACATGTTGCAGAATGGCGACGTGAAAGTGCTGATGAATCTCGAGTGGCGCAAACGGCTCACCGGCAACCTTTATGGCGCCGTGTTCCTCGATGCAGGCAACGTGTGGAACTCAGAGGACTGGACTCTCAGCAACGATGACATTGAGGATGGAGAAGTCGGGGGTGATGTCAACGAGTTCGTTGATGCCTGGAACGAGCTCTTCTCAGGTTGGAAGTTCCGCGCCCGCAATTTCTTTAAGCAGTTGGCCACCGGCACAGGCATCGGCCTGCGCTACGACCTCGATTTCCTCGTCCTGCGAGTAGACTGGGGCTTCGGCCTGCACCTTCCCTACGACACAGGTCACGGCGGCTACTTCAACATTCCCCGTTTCAAGGATATGCACACGTTGCATATCGCCATCGGCTATCCGTTCTAATCCACGAAGCTTATGAAAACCATATACTCACAGCGGCAAGATTCTAGCGTTTCATCAGTAACAAGCGACCAAAGGTCGAGCGGCAAATCCAACCTAACAGGAGGCAGGAGAGATGCCAATATGGATTTGATGCGTATCACTGCAATGTGTCTGGTAATGGTTTATCATGTGAATTATTGGGGGATTGCTCAAAAATATGCCCCAATAACAACATATAATGAATTGCAGATTTTTGGTTATACGTTAATGAAATGTGTTGCTATGGTCTGTGTAAATATGTTTGTTCTGATTTCCGGTTGGTATGGTATAAGGCCCAACATAAAGAAATTGCTAAGTCTTTTTTTCCAAGTTTGGTTCTTTTCAATACTCGGGTATCTTGTTTTTGTCTTTTCGTATGAAGATATTCATTTCTCTATTGCAAAGTTTGTTCATTATATTTTCTTTAGTGATTATTGGTTTGTTCCAGCCTATTTGCTACTATATATATTGTCTCCAATATTGAATTCTTTTGTAGAGAATTCGACAAAGAGGAATTTGATGGTCGTTATAATCTGTTTTTATTTGTTCCAGTTCGTGTATGGCTGGTTTGATCGCTCGCCCTATTTTGATCATGGTTGCTCACCCTTGGTCTTTTTGGGTTTATATCTTATTGCTCGATTCCTAAGAATACACAACGAATTGTATGATAAAATATCAATAAGTAAGGTTGCTGTTGGTTATTTGTTGGTTTTGTTTATTACCGTCCTTCTATGTACATTAATGGCTATAAAAGGAAATGTTAAATGGGCTGAATTGTTGATGCAGTATTCTTCTCCCTTTACTGTTTGCCTGTCAGTATTGTTGTTGATTTTCTTCTCGAAACTGAAGCTTAATAGCTATAAGACAATTGCTCTTTTGGGAACATCTAGTTTTGCTGTATATTTGTTTCATGATTCAACTTATTTTTATGAAAAAATCTTTTATCCAATTGGCTGTTGGATATACGTTAACAACTCTACTATTTGTTCTCTATTATTGTTGTTCCTTTTTTTATCGGTTATTTATTTGATTTCTTTTCTTCTTGATTTAATGAGAATTGTATTGTGGGAGAAAATCGCTCGCTATTTTAACGTGAGTTCGACGAATTCACGTTAATCCCCGAAACCGGCTTTGGGACAGGCCGAGAGGTCAAGGCCGGGTATGAGCACGGGGTCACACTCGATTTCCTCCAGCTCGGGACAGCCCGACAGGTCGACGGCACCGATGGGCGTTTCCTTCATGCGTAGCGTCTTCAGCTTGGGACATTGCGTCAGGTCGATGCTCGAGATGTTTGTGTTGTTGATGTTGAGTGTCTCAAGCTCGGGCTGCTCACCCAGCGTCAGCGACGTCAGCTGTGGCGAGTCGCAGCAGTAGATTTCCTTTAGCTTCGTGTTCTTGCTCACATCGATAGATGCACCTTGGAAACCGTTTAAATGCACCGAAGAAAGGTTGGGCAGCAGCTCGATACCCTTTAGGCTTGCCACCTCACCATAGTTGACGTCAAGGAGCCAGAAGTCCTCCAGTTCGTAGTCGGTCAGGATGTCGTCCTCACCGGAGCTGGTCTTGGCAATGGCACCACGCAGGCCAGGATCGGGGAAGTGCTCCTCATCGATGGCCAGGCCCACGGCCTTCTCCTTTTCTTCTGTGGCTGCATCGCCAGACTTACCTCCCTTGCAGGCCGTCATGCTCACTGTGAGCAGCAGGGCCCAGAAAAATGTCTTCTTCATTGTTGTTGAGTGTTTTGTTCGATACTGGGTGCAAAGGTAATGAAAAAAGTGGGGCTTGCAGCGTTTTTTACTAAAAAAATACCGAAAAGTGTCCCGTTGTCAGAAAAAATATGTACTTTTGCAAACTAATACTCAACAATAAACACTCAACGAACTATGAAACCGACATTATTCTTGCTCGCTGCTGGCATGGGCAGCCGCTACGGCGGACTGAAGCAGCTCGACGGTCTGGGCCCCAACGGCGAGACCATTATGGACTATAGTATCTACGACGCCATCCAGGCAGGCTTTGGTAAAATCGTCTGGGTTATCCGCAAGGACTTTGAGGAGCAGTTCCGCACGCAGATCCTTTCGAAGTATGAGGGTCAGGTGCCCTGTGAGCTCTGCTTCCAGGCACTCGACGCACTGCCTGCTGGTTTCTCTGTTCCCGAGGGGCGTGTAAAACCTTGGGGCACCAATCACGCCGTGCTGATGGGTAAGGACGTTATCAAGGAGCCCTTCTGTGTCATCAACTGCGACGACTTCTACGGCCGCGATGCCTTCATGCAGATTGGCAAGTTCCTGGCTGGTCTGAAGGAAGGCTCGAAGAATGAGTATGCGATGGTGGGTTTCCGCGTAAGCAACACGCTGAGCGAGAACGGCACTGTAGCCCGTGGTGTCTGCGCCTATAACGACAAGCGCCACCTTACCGATGTCGTGGAACGTACGGAGATTGTACGTTGCGCCGAGGACGGCTCAAAGGCCGGTGAGGCCGATCAGGTCATCCGCTTCAAGGACGAGCAGGGCAAATGGCAGCCGCTGGAGGAAAACGTACCCGTGTCGATGAATATGTGGGGCTTCACGCCTGACTACTTCGACTACAGCGAGGCCTATTTCAAGGAGTTCCTCAGCGATCCGAAGAACATGGAGAACCTGAAGGCTGAGTTCTTCATCCCGCTGATGGTGAACAAGCTGATTACTGAGGGAACGGCCACCTGCGAGGTGCTTGACACCACCAGCAAGTGGTTTGGTGTGACCTACGCCGCCGACCGTCAGGCCACTGTCGACCGCATCCAGAAACTGGTCGACGAGGGCGTCTATCCCAACAAGCTGTTCTAAGCCTCTCCCAACCCCCTCCGAAGGGAGGGGGCTTTTTTATTACCTCTATGCTGAATAACATCATTACCCTTGAGCAGCAGGAGCAGTTGCTGAAGCTGATAAAAGAGAGTGACACCATTGTGTGCGTGTGCCACCAGAATCCCGACGGCGATGCCCTCGGCTCGTGCTTGGCGTGGGCTGAGGTGCTGAAGTCGGTCTATGGCAAGGAGCCGCAGGTCTTTGTACCCGACCAGTATCCCGACTATCTGCATTGGCTGCCCAACTCTGAGAAGCTCATCCGCTACGACAAACACCGCGAGGGTTGCGACTTCGTGCTAAAGCATGCCGACCTGGTGTTCTGCCTCGATTTTAATGCCGAAAATCGTACGGCTGATATGGAGGGTGCACTTTGCAGCTCCCCCGCAAAGAAAGTGCTTATCGACCACCATCTCGACCCCACCGTCGACGCCACCCTTGTCATCTCGCATCCCGAGGCCAGCAGCACCTGCGAGCTCGTCTTCCGCATCGTCTGGCAGCTTGGCTGCTTCGACCAGCTGACGAAGCATTTTGCCGTGCCTCTCTACTGCGGCATGATGACCGACACGGGGGCCTTCACCTACAACAGCGACTCGTGCGACATCTTCTTTATTATCTCGCAGCTGCTCACCAAGCACATCAACAAGGACAAGATCTACCGCAACGTCTATCACAACTTCTCTGAAGACCGTCTGCGTCTGATGGGTTTCGTCATGTACCAGCGACTTGTGGTTGACAACGCCCGCCACGCCAGCTATTTCACCATCACACGTGCTGACATGAAGCGATTCCACTTTATGAAGGGCGATGCCGAGGGGCTGGTGAACATGCCTTTGCAGATCAAGGGCCACAAGCTGAGTATTTCTTTGCGCGAAGACACCGAGAAGGACAACCTCGTCTGGGTGAGCCTGCGCTCGGTCGACCAGTTTCCCTGCAACGAGATGGCGGCGCAGTTCTTCAATGGTGGCGGCCATTTGAACGCATCCGGCGGTCGCCTTTCCTGTTCAATCGATGAGGCTGTAGAAATCGCTAAGCAGGCCATCCTGGCTTTCGAGAAGCTGTTGGTGTGATTCCGCTAACATTCCGTATAAACAAATAGCTTGGTTTTAGGATAAAATAAGTTAGAATTTCCAAAAACTGAGCTATTTTTTTTCGTAGTTCTCTTGTTTTTCGTACCTTTGCACCCGCAAAATGAAAAGGATAGAACGACTATGAGAAAAGCAATGATGCTGCTCCTGCCACTGAGCCTGCTGCTGGGCATCTTCACGTCGTGCAACGACTATGAGACCTACGGCGACAAGAAGGAAAAGGAGCGCAAGGCCATCCGCCAGCTGCTCAACGATTCCGCCTTTGTGGTCATCACCGAGCAGCAGTTCCACGCACAAGGCAATACGACCAATGTCGACAAGCGTGAGTTTGTCTATTTGGAGAATAATGGCGTCTATATGCAGATTATGAGCCAAGGCTGCGGTACACCGTTGCAGGACGGCGAGACCAGCGACCTGCTGGTACGTTTCTTCGAGCGCTGTCTGCTTGATACGATGTATGTCTACAACATCACTAATCCCTACGATGTAGACGTCATGAATGTGAGCAGAAGCGGCAATACCTTTACCGCCTCGTTCACCAGCGGTGCGTGGATCAGCACCTACAACTCAGGCACCGTGCCCGCAGGATTCCTGGCACCGCTCAGCTATATCAACGTGGGCCGTCCACGTACTGAAGACGATCAGATTGCCAAGGTGCGTCTCATCGTGCCTCATTCTCAGGGTCATAGCGTGGCTTCCAGCTATGTCTATCCCTATTATTACGAAATCACTTTTATGCGTAAGACAGACTTATGACACTTATCAAAAGCATTTCAGGCATCCGCGGCACTATCGGCGGACGCACGGGCGATACGCTCAATCCCCTTGACATCGTAAAATTCACCACCGCCTACGCCACCTTTATAAAAGGAAAGAAAATTGTTGTGGGCCGCGACGGCCGCATCAGCGGACCGATGGTACGCGACGTGGTTTGCGGCACTCTTGTAGGTATGGGCTATGAGGTCGTCGATATAGGCTTGGCCACTACGCCGACCACCGAGCTGGCCGTACGCTGGCACAAGGCCGACGGTGGCATCATCATTACCGCCAGCCACAACCCCACACAGTGGAATGCCCTGAAGCTGCTCAACAGCGACGGCGAGTTTCTCACCGCTGCCGACGGCGCAGAGGTCCTGCGTATTGCCGAGGCTGAGGATTTTGAATATGCTCCTGTGGAGAAGCTTGGCCACGTAGTGGTGGACGACACGATGAACGACCGCCACGTGCAGAGCGTTCTCGACCTCCGCCTGGCTGACGTCGAGGCCATTCGCAATCGCCATTTCCGCGTCTGCGCCGACACCATCAACAGCGTGGGTGGCATCATCCTGCCGAAGCTCTTCAAGGCACTCGGCGTGGAATATGAGATACTCAATGGCGGGTGCAGCGGCCAGTTCGCCCACAACCCCGAGCCGTTGGAGAAGAACCTTGGCGGCATCATGGACCGCTTGCGCAAAGGCGGATGCGACCTCGGCATCGTCGTTGATCCTGATGTGGATCGTCTCGCATTTATCTGCGAAGACGGCAAGATGTTCGGCGAGGAGTATACGCTGGTCAGCGTGGCTGACTATGTGCTTTCTAGTATAACGAGTGAGACTAGTTCAACTAGCAAGACGGGCGCTTTAGTCACCGTTTCCAACCTTTCTTCTACCCGTGCCCTGCGCGACGTCACCGAGAAGCATGGCGGACGCTATGCCGCTGCTGCCGTGGGTGAGGTCAACGTCACCACGAAGATGAAGGAGGTGGGTGCTGTCATTGGTGGCGAGGGAAATGGCGGCGTCATCTACCCTGAGAGCCACTATGGCCGCGACGCCCTCGTGGGCATCGTCCTTTTCCTCTCCTCGCTGGCACAGAAGGGTATGAGTGCCTCTGAGCTGCGCAAGACCTTCCCTGACTATCAGATTGCCAAGAACCGCATCGATCTGACACCCGACACCGATGTCGACGCTATCCTCGTCAAGGTCAAGGAGATGTTCGCCCAGGACAAGAACGCCACCGTCAACGACATCGACGGCGTGAAGATTGACTTCCCTGACAAGTGGGTGCACCTGCGCAAGTCGAACACCGAGCCTATCATCCGCGTATATAGCGAGGCGCAGACGATGGAGGAGGCCGACGCCATCGGCAAGAAGCTGATGCAGGTAGTCTATGATATGCAAAAGTAAAAACATGAAACGATTCTCATTTATCGCAGCTGTGGCCGCATTGGCCCTGACGTCGTGCAGCCACGGTCCGTCGTTTACTGTAGAAGGAACCATCGACGGAGCGCAGGATTCCATGCTCTACCTCTTCCATCGCTCGATGTCGGGCACGGTGCTGCTCGACTCCGTGAAAGCCGATGGAAGCGGACATTTCAGCATCAGCGCCGCTGCTCCCGACAGCCCCGACCTCTATATTCTGTCTGTGGGTCAGCAAGGACGTGAGTACGTGAATTTCTCCGTCGACTCTACCGAGACCGTCACCATCAACGGCAAGCTGCCCGCTTTGGCACAAAACTATAGCGTCAGCGGCTCGACGAGCAGCGAGAAAATCCGCCAGCTCGCCATCATGCACAGTAAACTGCAGCAGAGTGTCTATGATCTGGAAGACAACACTTCCCTGTCTCCAGCCCTGATACTCGACTCGCTAGACTACATGTTGCGCCAATACAAGGACACACTCTTTCGCAACTATATTGTGGAGGAGCCGCAGAGTGCCTATGCCTATTTCGCTTTGATTCAGAAGCTGAACCACCGCTATGCGCAGCTCTCCAACGATATCTTCCTGATGGGCGACAGCCTCGACGGCATTGCTTACCGCGCTGTGGCCACATGCTGGAAGCAGTTCTATCCTGAGTCGGAGCGTGCACAGCAACTCTGGAACATGGTGGAGCGACACATTAATAATACGCGTAAGGTGGCTGCCCAACAGCAGAAGCTGATTGACGAGGGCCGTATCAACGTGTCGAACATCATCGACCTCAGCCTGCCCGACCGCAGAGGCAACATCCGTACCCTGACGGAGCTGGCTGGACAGGTGGTGCTGCTCGATTTCCACCTCTTTGAATCGCCTGAGTCGGCTGCCCGCATCCTGAAGCTGCGCGAACTCTACGACCGTTACCACGACCGCGGCCTGGAGATTTATCAGGTATCGATTGACCAGAACGAGTTTCAATGGAAGCAGGCTGTGGCATCGCTGCCGTGGATTTGCGTCTTCGACCCGCAGCAGTCGTCGTGCATACAGTACAACGTCCCTGCCGTGCCTGAATACTTCCTCATCGACCGCAGCAATGCCCTGCAGATGCGCTCGGAGCAGGTGGAAGAAATCGACAAGGCGATTGAGAGCCTGCTATAAGATTCTTTCTGATTCTTGATAGAGAATGACGCGGCCCTGCTGCAGCGAGGACTGCACAGCGATGAGCCGCTGGTTACGGGAGCCTCTGAACAGGAGGCTCTCGTCGCGTTCTGCCTTGACGAAGGGCCCGTCTACCAACACGTCGATCAATTCCAGCAATGCCTTTTGCCGCGGGTTGTTCACCAGCTGTTCGAAGGTGAAGCCCGTATAGCACCAGATGTCTTTCTCGGGTGTACGGCGGCGTATCTCACGTGCCAGCTCGGCGAATCCCTCCGGCTGGTACATGGGGTCGCCGCCCGTGAAGGTGACGTTGGCAAAAGGATCAGCCTCGATGATACGCATGATGTCGTCGGTGCTCATGGCCTGGCCGCCCTCAAAGTCCCACGACTGCGGATTGTGGCAGCCCTCGCACCTATGGCGACAGCCGGCACAGTAGATGGCGGTGCGGAAGCCCGGACCGTCCACCATCGTGTCCTCAATAATCCTGATGACGCTGATCATACGCTGCAAAGGTACGTTTTTTTTCTCGTTTCTTTGCATAATTCAGAGAAAAACTGTATCTTTGCCGTCAACTATGGATATTCTGCAGCAGGACATCATGTACTTGCCGGGCGTAGGCCCACATCGCAAGAAGCTGCTAAGCGACGAACTTGGCATCACCACCTTTGGCGACCTGCTGGAATACTTCCCTTACAAATACGTCGACCGCAGCAAATTCTATACCGTGCACGAGCTGACGGGCGAGATGCCCTTCGTGCAGGTCATTGGTCGCATCCTCAGCTTCGAGAGCTTTGAGATGGGCGCCCGCAAGGTCCGTGTCGTCGCCCATTTCTCCGACGGCACCGGTGTGATGGACCTCGTTTGGTTCAACTACGGCAAGAGCATCATGACGAAGTACACCATCGGCAAGCAGTACGTCGTCTTTGGCCGTCCCACCGTCTTCAACAACCGTATCCAGATCGGGCATCCGGAGATAGAGGAAGTAAATGAAGAAAATTCTTCATTCTTCATTAAGTATGCGTCCCTACTACACCACCACGGAGAAGATGAAGAAGATGGGGCTGACATCGCGTGCGATGGAGCGACTCACCCATACGCTGATGGAGAAGCTGAAGGAGCCGCTGCCCGAGACGCTGCCGCCTTTCATCCTCCAGACCCACTATTTCATGGGACGCGACGAGGCCCTGCGTGCCATCCATTTTCCGCAGAATGCCAAGGAGTTGGAACGTGCCCGTGTGCGTCTGAAGTTCGAGGAGCTCTTCTTCGTGCAGCTCAACATCCTGCGTTATGCCAGCTATCAGCGCCACAAGTATCACGGTTATGTCTTCCAGCGCATCGGCGACGTCTTCAACAACTTCTATAAGAAAAACCTGCCCTTCGAGCTGACGGGCGCACAGAAGCGGGTGATGCACGAGATACGTGCCGACCTCTGCTCAGGCCGGCAGATGAACCGACTGCTGCAGGGCGATGTGGGCAGCGGCAAGACCCTGGTGGCGCTGATGTCGATGCTCATCGCCATCGACAACGGCTGTCAGGCCTGCATCATGGCGCCGACGGAGATCCTGGCCGAGCAGCACCTGCAGACCATCCAAGCTTTCCTTCGCGACATGCCTGTGCGAGTGGAATTGCTGACGGGCATGGTGAAGGGCAAGCGGCGCAGCGAGATTCTCGAAGGCCTGATTGACGGCGCTGTGCATATCCTCGTGGGCACCCATGCCGTCATCGAGGATACCGTGCAGTTTCATCGCCTCGGTCTCGTCGTCATCGACGAGCAGCACCGCTTCGGCGTGGCGCAGCGGGCGAAACTGTGGAGCAAGGGCGACCTTATCCCCCACATCCTCGTCATGACCGCCACCCCCATCCCGCGGACGCTGGCGATGACACTCTACGGCGACCTCGATGTCAGCGTCATCGACGAGCTGCCGCCAGGCCGCAAGCCCATCCGCACCACCCACGTCTTCGACAGCCGTATCACCTGGCTCTACGATGGAATGCGAAAGCAGATACTCGAGGGCCGGCAGATTTACGTCGTCTTCCCCCTCATCGAGGAGAGCGAGAAGATCGACCTCAAGAATCTGGAGCAGGGCTTTGAGACATTGAAGGAAGCCTTTCCCGAGTTTCGCCTGAGCAAGGTGCACGGCAAGATGAAGCCTGCCGACAAGGAGGAGGAGATGGCGCGATTCGTCAAGGGCGAGACGCAGATGCTCGTCGCCACCACCGTCATCGAGGTAGGTGTCAACGTGCCCAATGCCTCCGTGATGGTCATCCTCGATGCCCAGCGCTTCGGCCTCTCGCAGCTGCACCAGCTGAGGGGCAGGGTGGGACGAGGTGCCGACCAGTCGTACTGTATTCTCGTCACCCCCTATAAGCTGAGTGAGGAGACACGCAAGCGCATCGACATCATGTGCGAGACCAACGACGGCTTCCGCATTGCCGAGGCCGACCTGAAGCTGCGCGGTCCTGGCGACCTCGAGGGCACTCAGCAGAGCGGTATGGCTTTCGACCTGAAGATTGCCGACATCGCCCGCGACGGCCAGCTCGTGCAGATGGCCCGCGACGAGGCCCAGCGCATCATCGATGCCGATCCCATGCTCGAGCAGCCCCAGCACCAGCTCCTCCTCCTTCGCCTGAAGCAGCTTCGCAAGACCGCCGTCGACTGGAGCAAGATTTCCTGATTGACTAATCCTTCATGCTTTCCTGCCAAATACTGGCATTATTATCCAGAGTGATGTTAGAAAAATGGGGAGGCTCCGTATTTTTCTCCGGAGGCTCTTCAGCAAAATTAAGAGGCTCTTTAGAAAATTTTGGAGGCTCTTGAGCAAAATAAAAGAGGGCATTTTTGTTGTGTTTTTAGGAGTTTTTGTTCAATTTTGGTTTCATCCTACACCGTCTGCACCACATCCTACACTGCTTTACTCTCACAATATCAATTGATTATGTTTAAATGTAGGCAGTGTAGGATGATTTAAAATTTTATCTTACTCACATAGATATCACAGATAACACAATATAGTGTTTTCTTGTTTATCCTCCGCGTACTCTGCGGCTCGGCGCGAATAATCTGTACTATCCATGCTTTTATTTTGTTGACTTCTGTCACGACTCGGCCTAACTCATGCGGACATGGATGGCACTCGCTGTTCCAGAAGTTCTGTGTGACAAAAAAATAATTGAAAATAAAATTGCAAATCTCTTTGCGGTTTAATTTTTTATTTCTAACTTTGCACACGCAAGTGTGCGAAAAACAACATCTAACAACTTATTAAAATCTAAAAGTTATGAAACAAAAAAATTTACTTAAAACAATGCTCCTACTATGTGCCCTGGTAGTAGGTAGTGTGAACGCATGGGCAGTGGAAACAACCATTACGTATACTTTTACTGCTAAAGATTGGAAAGCAACACCCGCAGATTGGATTAGCGGAAAGGCTGGTGGCGGTTTTAACAACAATGGTATACAAGTCACATCTGCAGAGGCTCAAACTGGTGCCAATGGAACTTCGCCAAGGTCTTTCAATAGTATTTCGAAGATTGTGGTAACATATAATACTAACAAGAGTGCTGGAGCAGGATCTATTGTAGCTCAAGTTGGTACCAATGATGAAAAGACAAACGAGGTTGAATTTTCAGGTACAGAAGATGGTCGAAGTGCTAATTTCACTACCACATTCAATTATGATCCTACACAAACTGGTGCCGTCAAGATTACCGTTAATACTACAACAAACTCGATTTATTTGTGTAGCGTCGCGATTACCTATGATGAGACATTAACAACTACTAGCATGTCATTCCCACAAGCTATCTATACAAACATTTTAGGTGAGGAATTTACTGAGCCTGTACTTGCTTGCAATAGCGATGGTACTGTAACTTATTCTTCCAACAATACTGCTGTGGCAGAAGTTAATAGTTCGACAGGTGCGTTGACCATTAAAAAGGCTGGTAATGCAACCATTACCGCCAGTGTACCAGCCACTGCTAATTATACAGCAGGCTCTGCTTCATATACCCTGAAGGTTCAAGGCCCAATCGTTGATGGCGTATTCGATTTTGCTATTAATCAGAACTATGGCTCTGGCGTTGAACCAAGCTCAACTCAAACAACAGAGTCATCTACATGGGAAGCAGGAAATGTGACAATGGTTGTAGCAGGGCGATATGTATGGTGGTCTGCCGATAATACATTACGACTTTATGATAATAATGCAGAAGAAGGTAACCCCAGTAATGCTGGCAATATCACTCTTTCTGTACCATCTGGGTATTTCATTACCAAGATAGATGCTCAAGGTGGAGGTAATTTGACGGCCAATGTGGGATATAAGAGTGGAACCACATGGTCGGGAAAGTCGAAGAGCGTGACACTTACTTTTGGCGGAACTTCTACAATTAAGTTGTCCAAAATCACTGTTACCTATTGCACGGAAACTGAATTCAATACTAAGGTTAACATTACGATGGGCTCTGATGGTTATATGACCTACTGTAATCAAGATGCTGCAGTATCGTTTGGCACTCTTGAGGCTTACGTGGTTTCTGCTGTGGGTGACGACAACGTATCATTAACTCCGATTACTAAAGCTCCAGCAGGTTGTGCTGTGGTTTTGAAGGGTACTGCAGGTTCCTATCAACTGACCAAGGTAGAAACTCCTGACGCTGTTACTTCGAACAGACTAAGAGTTTCTAACGGCACTACGACAAGTAATGATAGTTATGACGTTTATGCTCTTGCTAATGGAGCAAATGGTATTGGTTTCTATCATGTACAGGCTGGTGTGCAAGTTCCTGCTGGAAAGTGCTACATTTCAGTCAATAAGTCTTCTAGTGCCCGAGACTTCCTTGGTTTCGGTGAAGAAACAACCGCTATCACTGGTGTGAACGGAAACGTGAACGAAAACCAGGAGGTTTACGACCTGAGTGGTCGCCGCGTGGCTCAGCCCACAAAGGGACTGTATATCGTGAATGGTAAAAAAGTAATCATTAAATAAGAGGAGGAACAAACCATGAAGAAATATTTGAAACCAAAAATGGAAGTGATAGAGGTGAAAATGCAACAGATGATTGCAGCTTCCACTCTGAGTAAAAGCGATAGTGAAATAACAGACGCGAGCTCTATCCTATCACGAGAGACGGATTTTGATGATTTCGACTTCTAAATAAAAAGCAGCGCCCCGGGAAATCCCTGGGGCGCTTGCTTTTATAAACGAAGGCTGCGAGTAAGCGAGGGCAATAACAAGTTTGCTTGATTATTGCCGAGCGGGAGCAGCTCCGCAAGACCGCCGTCGATTGGAGCAAGATTTCCTGAGTCTTGTTACTTGACAATGTTTCCCTGCTTGTCGATATATACCCATTTGTCGCGGAAGAAGAAACTCTTCGAGTCGGAAACCTTGGCCAGTCCGTCCCTGAAGAAATTGACCTTTTTCCAGCGGCAGGGAATCACCAGCTCACCGCTTTTATCAATGAATCCTAATCGTTTGTTGAAGTCCTGAACGACGGCCATTCCTTCGCAGAATATCCACACCTGCTTCCATCGGCAGGGGATGACCACCTTGCCGGTCTTGTTTATAAATCCGCATTTGCCGCTATCGTCTTGTACGCCTATCAGACCTTCGCTGCAATCGCTCATTTTTTTCCATATACAGGGGATGACATTCTTTCCTCTTTTATCTATCATACCTATCTTCCTGTATTCGCTCTGCACTCTTGCCAGCCCTTCGCGAAACGGCCATCCTTCCACCCAGGTGCAGGGAATGACTAGACGGCCGGTAACATCCACATACCCGCATCTTCTGTTTTCGTTGATCACACCTGCCATATACTCGCTGAATGGTCCGACAGAATGCCAATTACAAGGTATCACTTCGTTCCCGTGCCTGTCAACAAAACCGAATCGCTTGGTCTTTTTGCTTCTTGCGATGGCTAATCCGTTGCTAAAGATACCAATCAACGAATACTCTTTATTGGTTATGACGACTTCGTTATTGCGATTTACTATTCCAACGAAAAAATTGCCACTCGTGTATTGACGCCAGAGGGGACGTAACCCATCGCGTTCCAGGGCTTTCTGGTCCTGGTCGGCTTTTTGCTCCTGGTCGGTTTTCTGCTCTTGGTCGGTTTTCTGCTCTTGGACGGCTTTTTGCTTTGCTTCTGTAGAAACTGCCTTCACATTCTCCTTGGCGGGCTCAGCAATGGGTGGAACAATTTCCCTCTTGGGTTTAGCAACGGGCGTGGCACTTTCTTTTGTGTCGTCAGTTTTCATTTTTGGGAAATGGTTTGGTGGCCTGATGTCTTACTTTATCACGATCTTCCTGCCGTTGCTGATGTAGAGACCCTTCTTTAGGGGTGAGGGCTGAGAGGTGTGAGGTGTGTCCACGCGGAGGCCGCTGAGGGTGTAGATGCCCTGCGGCTGGCGGGTGTTGTCGGCCTGGACGGGGAGGATGCCTGTGGGCTTGAAGCGGGCGAAGCCGATATGGATGCGCTTCGGAGCATCGGCAAGGGCGGTAAAGTAGGATCGGAAGGGCTTCATGCTGTTGGTGGTGGGCACGAAGGCGCTGCCTGCCGTGTTGATGGCGAAGATGGTCTCGCCGCCGGCGGTCTTCGTGGTCGAGCCGCAGAACTTGAACGAACTGCCTGAGCGAACACCGGTATGGGTAGCTGGTACGGCGGCATTGTCGGCGCTGAAGACAATCTCCTTGTTGACAAGACTGGCGCTGCCGTACTCCTCGCCCGGCAAACCGATGATATAGGGCATGTAGGGCTGGAAGTGCTCCGTATAGTCGAAGTAGACCGTTGTCTCGTCGTCGCCCGTGAATTCCATGATGAAGAAGTTCTTGCCCTCGTCCTCATCCGAACGGAACCAGTCTATCTGTTGGCCGTCGACTGTGATAGCCGTGGGCTTGAAGGGCAACACCATCGTGTTCCATCCTGTTCCTTCTGATGTGTAGCCGGTGGTGAAGGTGCGGCTATAGCTGACGGTTTGTGCCGTGAAGTCGATGGGCGAGAAGAAGCTGTAGCCTTCGGTCAGGGTGATGTGGTCGGCCTCGCCGTCCTGCACCACGTTCCTGCCCTGCAGCGAGGTGGGCACCGTCTGCGTGGCATCGAAGACATAGAGGGTGTTGGGATTGTCGTTGGGTGTGAGGCTGCTGAATTCGTAGCCGCTCAGGTCGATGGCCACGATGCTGTTGCCCACATTGATGCTCTCTGTGGTGGTCTTGACAAGGGTGCGTGTGCCGTCGGCAGCCCATACGGGATAGCCGCCAGTGAGGTTGAACTGATAGCGCACGTCCTGCACCTCGCCCGCTATACCCATATCTTCGTTGGTCAGGTAGATGGCGATGCGGTAGAGGCCGTAGCCTACCTCGCTGAAGTCGAGGGGATTGCCGCCGCCGGCCGTCAGTCTGTAGCCTTTATTGGCGTTGTAGTCGTTGATGGTGTAGTTGATGGTCTTGACGTTCTTCCATGTGCTGCTCTCATATTTCTCAAGCTTCACCTGCACCTTGTTGGTGCCGGTGAGGTCGGTGCTTGACGTGTTCTTGACCGTGGGGTAGAGCTGCAATGACTTCGACAACACGTCGACCTGACGGATGCCCTGACCGTCGGTGGTCCACGAGTCTTCGTCGATGGGGCTGAGGATGTTGAGCTTCGTCACCTCCAGATAGCCGGGCTTGACGTAGGCGGACTTGCTGACGACCATCGTATTGGATCCGAGCTCGCTCTTGCCCTCCTTGTCGGTGCAGAGCCAGATGTTCCATGTACCCTCCTTCGACGGCGTGAACGAGAAGATGGCATCGGCGGTGGCGCGAGCGGCGATGGTCATGCCCAGGCGGCTGTTGTAGTCGCCCTTGTCGCTGGTCTGACTGGCAAAGAGGTAGAGTGGGCCGCAGAACTCGCCGCCGCTGTTCTTCACCTTGGCGGTGATGCTGACGGCCTCGTTTACATAGTTATTGCCTGCAGGATAGGTCAGACCGCCCACCAATGAGAGTTCAGGAGGAATGGGCATCAGGCGGAGCGAAACGCTGTGGTCGCTGGCCACGGTCATCTCGACATAGTCTCTCCAGTAGCACATCATCGTGTGCCAAGTGTCGTCGCTGCTCAGCTTGCTGGTGGGCACAAAGTGGTAGACGCCCGGCTCGAGGCTCGATTCTTGGCAGACACCTCCGAGACTTTTATAGCCATAATTGTTATCCAGCTTACGGTTCTCCTTGATCACGAAGACGTCGCTGATGTTGCCCTCGTCGTCGATCATTCCCAGTCCTGCGTCGAAGGTGTGGGTCTCGCCGGTGAAGTTGTACATGGAGAAGGTCACCGTGTCGCCGCTGACCGCGAGGTTGCGGGGTGTCAGTTGGATAGGCTCGTCGACGGGAGTGGCTCCGGGTTGGATGCCGATGATGGCACCCTGATTGTAACTGTAGCCGTCGTGCGACGTGCTGGCGCCGATGCCGCTGTTGTCGTGAGGATTAAGGACGCTGAGGGCGAAGTAGCCGTCGTCATGGCCTCCCCAGCCCCAGTTCACGTGGAACAGGTCGCCGCCGTCGAAGCCGTCGATGGCGAAGGAGTGGCCACCGCCCGACGAGTGTCCGTCGTAGATGACGGGCCGCCCGGCCTCCAGCTCGGCATAGATGATGTCGAGCCATTGGGCATAGGTGTAGTTGCTGCGCTTGATGCGGGTGGCATCCATATTGAAGAAGGTGCGCAGGGCGGGCACCACCTGGCTCTGATAGG
Source organism: Prevotella sp. (assembly GCA_017615355.1). GTDB lineage: Bacteria > Bacteroidota > Bacteroidia > Bacteroidales > Bacteroidaceae > Prevotella. The sequence goes on along the minus strand of JAGAAJ010000046.1, from coordinate 45,730 downwards.
CGCTGGTCGAATTTACGCCGTAGTCGGCCTGTATGGACGCACCGCAATAGGCCATCAGCTTGGCTACGGCCTGTATCTGCGTGTCGGTGGCGTTGTCGTCGTAGACGTCGATCATGTTGTTCCAGTCGAAGGTGGTCTTCGTCTTCCTTTCCACGTAGATTTGGATGCTGTCGGAAGTCCACTTGGTGGTGCAGGAATATCCGGGAATGTCCATCGTGGTGCCTGCCGGACGGTTGCCGACATAGGCCAGTACCTGGGCCATCGACGTGGCTACGCAGCCCGTCACGCAGCGGCCGTTGCTCGAGTTGTTCAGATAGAAGGGGCACTGCAGGTTGAAGGGTGCACCCTGGTTCCACTTCGTGGTAAGCATCGGCGCGATGGCGTCCTTGACGGCGGAGGGTGATGAGAGTTTAGAGTTGAGAGTTGAGAGTTGAGAGACATTTGCTGGGTAAATGTCACTAAACACTAAACTCTCCACTCTCAACATTTCCTCCTCGTAGCTCTCCAGCAGTTCGCGCATGTTCTCGGGCATGTCGGCCTCGTCGAAGAATCCGTGGTCGCAGTAGCCGAGGATGGGCAGGGTGCTGTCGTCGGCGCTGACGATGACGAAGCCGTCGTCGCTGCCCACGTTGAACACATAGAAGGACGGAGATGTGGGATTTGAGCTTTGAGACTGCTGCATCGACCGACGGGAAACGTCGCTCAACACGATATTCCCGGTACTCGGCAGGCGGCGCTGCTCAACAAACTGGCGGGCCTGGCTCCTGGCCTGCTCTTTCGTTATGGGGCTTGCCCATACCATTATCGTGACAGTAAGGCAAAAGGTTAATAGGAAGAATCTTTTCATAGTTTTATCGTATATTTGTAACATTGATGTTGCAAAGATACTAAGAATCAGGCAAACAGCAATAGAAAAATGCAACTTTTTTTTGTTGTTCGCTTGTTTCTTTGTACCTTTGCACCCCGATTCGAACACATATATTTATATTGACAGGAAAAAACATGGCAAAGAAAGCTCTTCTGATGATTCTCGACGGATGGGGAATCGGTCAGCACGGCAAAGGCGACGTGATCTTTAATACGCCTACCCCTTATCTTGATTATCTCACAGCCACCAGCGCCCATTCGCAGCTGAACGCCAGCGGCGAGGACGTGGGTCTGCCCGACGGACAGATGGGCAACTCGGAGGTGGGTCACCTCAATATCGGCGCCGGCCGCATCGTCTATCAGGACCTGGTGAAGATCAACCGTGCCTGCAAGGACAACAGCATCGTGGAGAATCCGCAGGTGAAAGCCGCCTATACCTATGCCAAGGAAAACAACAAGAAGCTGCACCTGATGGGCCTCTGCTCTGACGGCGGTGTGCACAGCAGCCTTGACCACCTCTTCAAACTCATCGAGGTGGGCAAGCACTACGGCCTGAAGAACCAGACTTTCGTGCATTGCTTCATGGACGGTCGCGACACCGATCCTAAGAGCGGCAAGGGTTTCATCCAGCAGGTCACCGACGTGTGCGCCGAGAACGACGCAGCCATCGCCAGCATCGTGGGCCGCTTCTATGCAATGGACCGCGACAAGCGCTGGGAGCGTGTGAAGGAAGGCTACGACCTCATCGTCAACGGCACCGGCAAGCAGGCCACCGATATGGTGCAGGCCATGCAGGAGAGCTATGACGAGGGTGTGACCGACGAGTTCATCAAGCCCATCCACAACGCCAGCGTCAACGGCTGCATCGAGGAGGGCGACGTCGTCATCTTCATCAACTTCCGCAACGACCGTGCCAAGGAGCTCACCATCGTGCTCACCCAGCAGGACATGCCGGAGCAGGGCATGAAGACCATCCCCGGCCTGCAGTATTACTGCATGACTCCCTACGATGCCAACTTCACGGGCGTACATATCTTATTCCCCAAGGAGAATGTGGAGAACACGCTGGGCGAATATCTGTCGCAGCAGGGAAAGAAACAGCTGCACACTGCCGAGACGGAGAAGTATGCACACGTCACCTTCTTCTTCAACGGCGGACGCGAGGCTCCCTACGAGAACGAAGACCGCATCCTCGTGGCTTCGCCAAAGGTGGCCACCTACGACCTGAAGCCCGAGATGAGCGCCTACGAGGTGAAGGACAAGCTCGTGGCTGCTATCCGCACCCAGCAGTATGACTTCATCGTGGTGAACTTCGCCAACGGTGACATGGTGGGTCACACCGGCGTCTACAATGCTATCGCCAAGGCAGTCTGGGCCGTCGACCACTGTGTGCACGATGTCATCGAGACGGCTCGCCGCAACGGCTACGAGGCCATCATCATCGCCGACCACGGCAACGCCGACAATGCCATCAACCCCGACGGCACACCCAATACGGCCCACTCGCTGAACCCCGTTCCCTTCATCTACGTCACCGACAACAACTCGGCTACCGTGAAGGACGGGCGTCTGGCCGACGTGGCTCCCTCCATCCTCCATATCATGGGTTTGGAGCAGCCGAAAGACATGACAGGCGAGAACCTCATCACCGATTGAGTGTTAAAAGAACGCAAAAAATAGTGCGATTTCTTCGGAGGTCGCACTTTTTTTTATACCTTTGCACCGTCTTTGCGTCATACGACGCCTACTCACCATTGAATAATAACATAACTCTCAGAATAACAAGATGCTGAAAAGACTGAAGAAAACACTCCTGATGGCCCTCGCAATGACGGCAGTAATGCCCGTTGCTGCGCAGGATCTGATTGCCAATCAGGCACCCATCGACCGCAAGCTCCGCGCTGTGGACTCCATTCAACTGAACCAACTGCTTGAGAGCGAAGTGACCACCACCTCGCCCGTAGCACAACTTTACAACGACTGGAACAACCAGTACGTTGGCCGTCAGACCGTATTGCCCGACTCATTCCTCATCGACCTCCGCGACTTCGCTATGCCGTCGTCCAGCCGTCAGATTACGTCGAACTTCGGTCCGCGTTGGGGACGCCAGCACAAAGGTCTTGACATCAAACTGAGCGTCGGCGACACCGTTGTAGCCGCTTTCAGTGGTAAAGTACGCATTGTCAGGAACGAAGGTGAGCGCAAGGGCTACGGTAGGTACGTTGTTATTCGCCATAACAACGGTTTGGAGACCATCTATGGCCATTTGTCAAAGCAGCTGGTGACCGAGAATCAGGAAGTTCGCGCCGGCGAGCCCATCGGACTGGGTGGCTCGACAGGCCGCAGCACGGGCCCGCACCTGCACTTCGAGACTCGTCTCTGTGGCACGGCCCTGAATCCTGCCCTGATGTTCGACTTCTACAATCAGGACGTGGTGGGCGACTACTACATGTTCCGCAAGGCTACCTACAATCAGGAGTCGCTTGTGGCCACTCGCCTGCGTGGCGTCGGCGGCACTGGCGGTACCGACAATACCGACTATGCACAGCTTGCCCAGCAGCAGCCGCAACAGCAGCCCGCCACCGTGCAGCCTGCTACCGCTCAGCGCCAGCAGACCAACAGCTATCACAAGGTGAAGCGCGGCGAGACACTCTATGCTATCGCCCGTCAGCATGGCACCACCGTTGATGCCCTCTGCCGTCTGAACCGCATCACCCAGCGCACCGTGCTGAAGCCCGGACAGATTCTGAAGTACAACTAAGTTAATGCATAACGCAGGTCTTTGTATCGCGAGAAAGCATTGATCCTCCTCACAGCATTGCTGACAGCCAGCTTGTCAGTATCATGCAGCGACGACAGCGCCGGAACAACCGACGCTGTCGTCGCTTGCGATATGACCTTGCGGCCCGACTTCCATCCTGACGAGGTAAGACTGCAGGGTGTGAGCAATGTCAGACGCCTCGACGGCATCGTCATGGCTGATGGCCGGCGGGTGAAGCCCGGACTTCTTGTCAGGGCAGGAAGCCTCAATGGTCTCACGGAGAGTGACTATGCCCTGCTTCTCGATAGTCTCGGCGTGCGTCACTTCATAGATCTGCGCAGTGCTCACGAACAAGACAGTCCCAATCCAATCCTCAACAGCGTCCCCGTAGGTTTCAGCGACCCCATCGCCTTCGTCAGTCTCCCTCTTCTCAGTACGGCCAGCGAGGCGAGCCTGAAGCTACGCTATCCCGACATGAGCCGCGAGGCCCTGCTTCCTGCCGCCACCGATGCCCATGCTGCCCTGTTGGCATCGGCCCTCTACGAGGAGCTGCTCACCAGTAGCTATAGTCAGCAGTCGTTGAGGCTGTTTCTCAAACGTTTGACCGCTCCAGTCGACGGTGCCATGCTGTGGCATTGCTCCATTGGTCGCGACCGTACCGGCGTGGCCTCGGCGCTCTTGCTCCTGGCTCTCGGTGCAGACAAGTCCACCGCCATCGCCGATTTCGAGTGGGGTGCCCGTCTGGCCACCGGCCACGTAGATGCTGCCGCATCGTCTCTTTCCCTGTCCCTCTGCACGCAGCATTTCTGCTCCCAGTTCAACGCCGTCGAGCAGCAGTATGGCTCCATAGAGGCATACCTGCATCATATCGGCCTCACAGATACGGATATCCTCGCCCTCCGTCAGCGATTTTTAGAGTAATTAAAAAGATATGAACGTACAGATAGAAGAATCATGGAAGCAAAGGCTGCAGGGGGAGTTTGACAAGCCCTATTTCCAGCAGCTGACAGAGCGCGTGCGGCAGGAGTATGCTGCGACGACGTGCTATCCGCCGGGACGGCTCATCTTCAATGCCTTCAACCTCTGTCCCTTCGACGAGGTGAAGGTGGTGATCATCGGTCAGGACCCGTACCATGAGCCGGGACAGGCCCACGGGCTCAGCTTCTCCGTGCAGGACGGCGTGGCCTTTCCGCCCTCGCTGCAGAACATCTTTAAGGAGATAGAGCAGGACCTGGGCGTGCCTGTGCCACAGAGCGGAAACCTGGAGCGATGGGCGCGACAGGGGGTGCTGCTGCTCAATGCTACACTCACGGTCAGGGCCCATCAGGCCAACAGCCACTCGCTCCTGGGCTGGCGCGAGTTTACCGATGCCGCCATCGCTGCCCTTGCCCGCGAGCGCGAACATCTGGTATATATGCTGTGGGGCGGCTATGCCCGCGGCAAGGCTTATATGATTGACAGGCAGCGCAACCTCGTGCTGGAAAGTGTGCATCCCTCGCCGCTGTCGGCCAATCGTGGCGGATGGTTCGGCCAGCATCAGTTCTCACGCTGCAACGAATACCTGCAGCAGCAGGGCAAAGAGCCGATTCAATGGTGAACATCCCTCCCATCCTACAGATTGGCAACGTGCTGCTCTCGTCAGACATCCTGACGGAGGAGTTCTGCTGTGACCTCGACATTTGTCATGGTGCCTGCTGCGTGGAGGGTGATGCCGGTGCTCCTGTGACACTCGATGAAATCGCGGAAGTTGAAGACAGCCTCGATACCGTGTGGCCCATGCTCAGCGCCTCTGCCCAGGCTGTCATCGACCATCAGGGTGTGGCCTACACCGACCGCGACGGCGACCTCGTCACCAGCATTGTCAATGGGAAGGACTGCGTGTTTACGACCCCCATCAATCCCCCCGAAGGAGGGACGTTTGTGGGCTGTGCCTTTGAGTCAGCCTTCCGGCAAGGGCGCTGCAAATTCTGCAAACCCATCAGCTGTGCCCTCTACCCTATACGTGAAAAGACATTCAGCGACGGCAGCGTGGGCCTGAACTATCACCGCTGGGACATCTGCCAATGCGGCCGCGATAAAGGACGGCGCCTGCACCTGCCCGTCTACAAATTCCTGAAGGAGCCGCTCATCCGCCGCTTTGGTGAAGAGTGGTATCAAGAGCTGTGTGAAGTGGCGGCACAGCTTTTAGCGCAGCCCTGAAATAGAAGTATTATTGCGGAGTTTGCAAATCTTTCCTAAAAAAGCGGAGAAAGATGCACCTTTATGCCCGTATTAAATAAATAATGTGTAACTTTGCGCGATGTTTTGCGCAAATTGCGCTTTTTATTTATTTTTAGATGTTTTTTTAACACAAGATGAACGTAATTACAAAGACCCTTCAACTGGCTGATGGAAGGACCATCACCATTGAAACCGGGAAGGTTGCTAAGCAGGCTGACGGCTCTGTTGTTCTCCGTATGAACAACACCGTGCTCCTGGCCACCGTCTGCGCCGCCAAGGATGCCGTTCCCGGAACTGATTTCATGCCGCTGCAGGTAGATTATCGTGAGCAGTATTCAGCCGCAGGCCGTTTTCCTGGCGGCTTTACAAAGCGTGAGGGCAAATCCTCTGACTTCGAAATCCTCACGTCGCGTCTCGTGGACCGCGTACTCCGTCCCCTCTTCCCCAGCAACTATCATGCTGAAGTATTCGTCAACGTCATGCTCCTCTCGGCTGACGGCGTAGACCAGCCCGATGCACTGGCCGGTTTCGCTGCCTCCGCCGCTCTGGCATGTTCAGATATTCCCTTCGAGTGCCCCATCTCTGAGGTGCGCGTAGCACGTGTTAACGGCGAGTATGTCATCGACCCGACCTTCGAGCAGATGAAGCACGCCGACATGGACATCATGGTGGGCGCTTCTGCCGATAACATCATGATGGTGGAAGGCGAGATGAATGAAGTGAGCGAGCAGGATCTGCTCGGTGCCTTGAAGGCTGCTATGGACGCCATCAAGCCGATGTGCGAGCTGCAGGCTGAGCTCTCGAAGGAGCTGGGCAAGGACGTGAAGCGTGAGTACAATCACGAGGTGAACGACGAGGCCCTGCGCGAGCGTATGAATAAAGAGCTGTATCAGCCCGCCTACGACATCACGAAGCAGGCTCTGGAGAAGCAGCAGCGTGCCGAGGCCTTCGAGAAACTGCTTGAGGATTTCAAGGAGAAGTTCCTGGCCGAGGTGCCTGAGGATTCAGAGATCTCCAAGGAGGAGTACGAGGCTATGATGGACCGCTACTACCACGACGTGGAGCGCGATGCCATGCGCCGTTGCATCCTCGACGAGGGTATCCGTCTCGATGGCCGTAAGACTACCGATATCCGTCCCATCTGGTGCGAAGTCAGCCCGCTGCCCATGCCTCACGGAAGTGCTATCTTCACCCGTGGCGAGACACAGTCGCTGTCTACCTGCACGCTGGGCACGAAGCTCGACGAGAAGCTGGTGGACGATGTGCTCGACAAGAGCTACATGCGTTTCCTGCTGCACTATAACTTCCCCCCGTTCTGCACGGGTGAGGCCAAGGCTCAGCGCGGCGTAGGCCGTCGTGAGATTGGTCACGGCCATCTGGCTTGGCGCGGTCTGAAGGGACAGATTCCCGAGGACTTCCCTTACACCGTTCGCCTCGTGTCGCAGATTCTGGAGTCCAACGGCTCATCGTCGATGGCTACCGTCTGCGCCGGCACACTGGCCCTGATGGACGCTGGCGTTCCCATGAAGAAGCCCGTCAGCGGTATCGCTATGGGACTCATCAAGAACCCCGGTGAGGACAAGTACGCTGTGCTCTCCGACATCCTGGGCGACGAGGATCACCTGGGCGACATGGACTTCAAGACCACCGGTACACGCGACGGTCTGACTGCTACGCAGATGGATATCAAGTGCGACGGTCTGAGCTTCGACATCCTGGAGAAGGCTCTGATGCAGGCCAAGGCTGGCCGTGAGCACATCCTGGAGTGCCTGACCGACACCATCGCTGAGCCGCGTCCCGAGCTGAAGCCGCATGTACCCCGCATCGAGGCCTTCGATATTCCGAAGGAGTTCATCGGTGCCGTCATTGGCCCTGGTGGCAAGATTATCCAGCAGATGCAGGAAGACACGAAGACCGTCATCACCATCGACGAGACCGACGGCGTGGGCAAGGTGCAGGTCTCTGGTCCCAACAAGGAGTGCATCGAGGCTGCCGTGCGCAAGATTCGTGCCATCGTCGCTGTTCCCGAGGTGGGCGAGGTCTACGAGGGTACTGTGCGCAGCATCATGCCTTACGGCTGCTTCGTCGAGATTATGCCGGGCAAGGATGGTCTGCTGCATATCAGCGAGATTGACTGGAAGCGTCTTGAGACCGTCGAGGAGGCTGGCATCAAGGAGGGCGACAAGCTCACCGTGAAGCTGCTGGAGATTGATCCGAAGACGGGTAAGTATAAGCTCTCACACCGTGTGCTCATCCCGAAGCCCGAGGGCTATGTGGAACGTGAGCGTCCTGCACGCCGTGAGCGCCCTGAGCGTGGCGAGCGTCCTGAGCGTGGTGATCGCGGCGACCGTCGTCAGCCCCGTCAGGATCGTGGTGACCGTGGCGACCGCCGTGGTCCGCGTCCCGAGCGTCCTGAGCGTTTCGATCGCCCTGAGCGCCATCACGATGACGCTGAGTACCGTGACCCGCAGCAGAATCGCGAGCCCCGAGATTTCAGCGACGCCCTCGACCACATGGACTTCTAAGAATTAAACAGTTTAAAAGTTTAAGAGTTTAAGTGGCTTAAGAGTTTAAATACCCACAAAAGAAATGCCCTTCGTGCTTCAGAGATTTGCACGAAGGGCGTTTTTCCCTCGCGACCTATGCGTCGATGTTGGCGTAGGTGGCGTTCTTCTCGATGAACTCGCGGCGTGGCTCCACGTCATCGCCCATCAGCATGGAGAAAATCTCGTCGGCCTCGGCGGCGTTCTCAATGGTCACCTGCTTCAAGAGGCGGTTCTCGGGATTCATGGTCGTCTCCCACAGCTGTTCGGGGTTCATCTCACCGAGACCTTTGTAGCGCTGTGTGTGCAGGGCGGTGGAGTTCTCGTCGCCAGCCACGTATTTGTCGATGAACATCTGGCGCTGCTGCTCGGTGTAGCAATACTCGCTGACCTTCTTGTACGTGCACTTGTACAAGGGTGGCGTGGCGATGTAGAGGTGTCCCTCCTGAATGACCTTGGGCATGAAGCGGTAGAAGAGCGTCATAATCAGCGTGTCGATGTGCGAGCCATCGACGTCGGCATCGGTCATGATAATAATCTTGTCGTAGCGCAGCTTGTCGACATTGGCCTCGCGGTCGCCCTCGCCGTCTACCCCGAAGCGCACGCCGATACTCTGGATGATGTTCATCACCGACTCGGCCTCAAAGACACGGTGCCATTGCACCTTCTCCACGTTCAGAATCTTTCCGCGCAAAGGCAGGATGGCCTGGAAGTGACGGTCGCGACCCTGCTTGGCGCTACCACCTGCGGAGTCACCCTCGACGAGGAAGATCTCGCAGGTCTTCGGGTCTTTGTTCGAGCAGTCGGCCAGCTTGCCGGGCAGTCCGCCGCCGCTCATCGGGTTTTTGCGCTGTACGCTCTCACGTGCCTTGCGGGCGGCGATACGTGCGGTAGCGGCCAGGACGACTTTCTCGCAGATGAGCTTGGCCTCTTTCGGATGCTCCTCCAGATAGTTGGTCAGCGCCTCGCCTACGGCAGCATTGACGGCACCCACCACCTCGCTGTTGCCCAGCTTCGTCTTGGTCTGGCCCTCAAACTGCGGCTCAGCCACCTTGATGCTGATGACAGCCGTCAAACCTTCGCGGAAGTCCTCGCCGGCAATCTCAATCTTCGCCTTCTCAATCTGCTTCGAGATGTTAGCGTCTTCGTCAGCATATTTCTTCAGCGTCCTGGTCAGGGCCATACGGAAGCCCTGCAGGTGTGTACCGCCTTCGATGGTGTTGATATTGTTGACGTAGGAGTGGATGTTCTCGCTGTAGTCTGTGTTGTACATCACGGCCACCTCAATAGGAGTGCCCTGCTTCTCGGTCTTCAGATAGATGACGTCATCGAAGAGGTGCGTGCGGTGACGATCCACGTAGCGCACGAACTCCTTCAAGCCTTCCTTGGCGTGGAACACCTCGGGCTGGCGCAGATTGCCCTCCTCGTCGGGCCTCAAATCGGTCAGGGTGATGGTGATGCCAGCGTTGAGGTAGGCCAGCTCGCGCATGCGCTTGGCAATGATGTCGTACTTATACTCAGTGGTAGTAAAGATGGTGGGGTCGGGCCAGAACTGCTGGCGCGTACCGGTCAGGTCGGTGTCGCCCACAATCTTCACGTCGTAGAGGGGCTTGCCCTTCTCGTATTCCTGCTGATAGATATGCCCGTTGCGGAACACCTGTGACAACATGTGTGTCGACAGCGCGTTAACGCAGCTGACACCGACGCCGTGCAGACCGCCAGAAACCTTATAGCTGCCCTTATCGAACTTGCCGCCGGCGTGCAGCACGGTCATCACCACCTCAAGGGCGCTCTTGTGCATCTTCTCGTGTTCATCCACGGGAATACCGCGGCCGTTGTCCTGTACGGTGATGCTATTGTCTTCGTTGATAGTGACCTCGATATGGGTGCAGTAGCCTGCCATCGCCTCGTCGATAGAGTTGTCAACCGTCTCGTTGACCAGGTGGTGCAAACCCTTTTCGCTGATGTCTCCAATATACATGGCCGGACGCTTGCGCACGGCCTCCAGTCCCTCAAGTACCTGAATATTACTCGCGGAATAGTTCTCGTTCTGAATCTGTTCGTCAGTCATTTTTCTATGTTTCCTAATTACGGTGCAAAGGTACTAAAAAACGAGCAAAAAGCGAAAGAAAAAATGGATTTTCTTTCGCTTTTTTCAAAACAAAATTACCCTTTCTGTGCGGAGCACAGACAGCCGTTTAACGGACGAATACTTTGCGTGTAGTACCGTCGGCTTTACGGATAATATTCAGGCCCTTCTTGGCGCCCTGCAACCTGTGTCCTTCCAGCGAGAAACGCTGCTCAACGGCGTTATCCTGCTGTACCAGCGTGATGCCTTCCGTGCCGTTTTCATTGTATCCAGGCATATAGAACTTGGCGGCGTTGGCCACGGTCTTGTCTTCTCCAATGACGAGGCACACAACGGCCACATTCTTCTTGTTGATGGCCTTCTTCAAGGTGGCGTTGGTGGGCATGGTCAGTTCATAGGTGTTGGTGACAGGCTCGCCTACGGTCAGCACGCCAGGAGCAGTAGTCTTGTTCTTGCTGCTGACGTAGCAGGTGGCAATGACGGCATCGTTGAACGTCCAGCCCTTGATGGTAGACTGGCCGTACTGGCCACCGGCGCCGAACATAGCCAGATCATCGGGCAGGTCGGAAGCCGAATAATAGCTTGCATAGTAATTGCTCTGATTCCAGGCTTTGCCTGTTCCACTAAGACTGTCGGCTATCAGCACATATTCTATGGTATATGACTTTCCGGGAGTCAAGGCCTCGAGCGTGGCGGTAGCTGTTACCTTTGTAGAGTCAGCGTTCCACTCGCCCTTCAAGTCTATGCCAACCACGGCAGGAATGCTCAGCTCGTTCTCGAAATCGTCAACGATGCTATTGCCAGTGCCATAGTAGGGGTCAATCTCGCCGTAGGCACGGTTCAGCTGACAAGAGGGTGCCGAGCCTGAGAATATCTTGGCATACTTGGTGCTCCAGCCCGACAGGTACATAGCGTCGTCGGAGGTGCTGTTAGCATAGCCGTGTACAGCGGTGCCTACGAAGTGATCACCAAAGAGTTGACGCAGTTTGTCCATTCCGGCCATGCCACGTGGGCACCAGCCGCACTGTGTACCGGTAAACTCCTCGACAGCGATGCCGCGGTGTACCAGCTTCGATAGCGTTGTCATTGTGAATGTGGCAGTTGCTGCATCATTCTCGTTGGCTACGCCATTCACCTTGGTGATGTTCAGGGTCTTCGTCTTCTGTCCGCCCTCGTTGTCGGCATCCACCTGTACGGTCACCGTGTTGGTAACACCAAAGTTGATGGGCTGTTTGAAGTCGATGTGCTGCTCTGCGCTGGCCACTCCGTCGGTGGTAATGGTGAAGTCGATGTTCTGCAGCGGAGCGGTGCCCATATTAGTGACAGGCAGCCAAAGCCTGCCTGTGCCACCGAGGGCGGCAACGCTCTCGCCAAGGTCGGCTGATGCGAAGGTGGCAGCATTCTGATAGGGGAACTCACCTTCAATCTGCAAGTCCATAAGCAGGCATCCGAAGCCATAACCATTGAGGTCGGTCCATGATGTCGTGGTCGACGATGTTTTCAATAGGAGACCGTTGGCCATGTCCGAGCCGGTGCAGCACACAGGGTAGGAGTCGGCTGTTGTTTGCAACTTCGAGATGGTGAAGGTGTACCCCACGTATACGTTCTTGTTGGCAACAGTATAGGGCTCGGTGAAAGTCACCTCATTGATGCCCTCCTTAGGAGAAGTCAAACTCACGACTCTCACCAGGTCGGAAGTGAGGTTGCTGGGCTTCTTCTCGGCAATCCACACCTTCACGTTCCTCACGTTCTTGGTGTCCAGACGGAAGCGCACGGCATTAATGTTCTTGCCGGCAATGGCAGGGTTGTCCTTGGAAAAGCAGCTGGCGCAATAATAGGTCTCGGCAGTTTGCGTTCCTACTGAAAGATAGTCGTCGTTGATGTTGACGTAGCCCCACCACAGCTTCTCAGTCTGAGACTGACCGTTGGGGTCGTTGTATTCGAAACGGACGGTCACCTTCGGACCATAGCCGATGATTTCCTCGCCGGCGGTTTCGGTGGTCACACCAAAGCGGGTGGTCGTCACAATATTAAATACGTGAATCTGCAGCGTGGCCTCCCATGTGGCATATTTGCCGGCTTCGGGTATCCACTCCGTCTGAATGCCTTCAAGGTAGTCGGCATCTTTGATGTTCTTGGGTGAGTAGCCCGTCTCGGTGAGCTGCATGCAATTGCCAAAGGCACAAGTCTGCCAAGTGCCGTTGGGCATAGCGTCGATGTTCTCGAAAAGCGAGACGGCAGCCTTCTCGCCCGACAGGTTCTTCACCTTCAAGGGAACAATCATCTGGCCCTCCTCGTTGATCGTGTTGATGGTGATGACCGTACCATCGGCCACGGGATTGCCTTCCAAATCAGTAAACTGGAAGGTGTTGTCAATCTCATCTGCCCAAGCGGTGCTCAGGGCAAAGAGTGCAACAATCAGAGTAAAGAATTTCTTCATGGTTTTATTTGGTTTAGTTTGTTAAATCCGTTGATTTCGTTGTGAAAAGACATCATTCGCTTTTCAGTTTCGTTGAGATTGCCTGCACCACGCCAGCATCGTTGTAGACAAAGGCCACGATGTTGAGGTCTTCCGGCTTCCAGGCGTTGTTCAGGGTGAAGGTATAGTCGTGTTCCCACAGCTGGCCTTCCTCCACAGAGCAGTCATCACCCCAAGTGCCGTTGACGGCATCGCGTAGCACGTGGTTGTGGATGTAGGCTTTGTTGGTCGTGCCATCGGGCATCTTCTGGAAGGCCTGGATGTTGTCCTCGGTAATCCACAGCTGTAGTTTTCCGTTGACGATACCCTTCATGCCAGCCAACGTGACGTGGATGTCGGCCTGTTGACTGTTGGCGGGTATCGTGGCCTCGACAAAGATATTGCATTGTGTAGCGGGCCATTGCTCTTGGGCGAGGTCCCAGTTCACCTTTGCCGTCCAGATGTCGGTGCCGAGGGGACCGTCGCTGCGGTCGATGACGCCGTAGGGCTGCATCTCAATCTTCCAGTAATTATAATAGGTGTCGCCCAGATCAGTGGCCAGGCCCTCAGCGTTCTTCTCCGGCTTTACGCCGAGTGGGCCGGAATGGATGCCGACGGCCACAACGCAGTCATGTCCATGCATCTCCTGCAACTGTGTAATGAGGTCAGTGGCATTGGGGCAGTTCACGCAGTCCTGTCCGGTAAAGTCCTCGATGAGGATATGGCGCTGATAGGGTGCGAAGAAATCTACGGCCGTGGTATCTATAACTTCAGGGATGGTGTCGCGGTTGATGGTGTTGACGGGCTTGAGGCGGTCGGCCTCGTCGATGTCGGAGCAGGAGGCTAAACCAATAACTGTTAGACAATAACCAATGACCGTTGTGACGGCAGCTATCTTCTTGCTAATCATAAATCTCAAATTACAAGTCAGAAATTATAATTGTAGCTGAGTGTGAAGCCCTTCTGAGCCGGAATCCAGCGGCAGACGCCTCCCGAGCAGCTGTAGCCGGCCTGCGTACGTACATAGCCTGCCTGCAGACGGTGGGCACCCGTGTTGTAGGTGACAAGGCCCTGATAGTAGTGGATGTCGGTGACGCCACAGTTCCACTGGTCGCTGATGGTAATCATCCAATGAGGCACCAATGATAGTTCGGCCAGGCCGAAGAGCCAGTCGCCCTCGTCCTGCTTGGTGTTGAGGTATTGGGCCTCAATGCGCAACGTGGTCTTCGGCGAGAACTGGTATTTGCCGTCGGCCACGAAGATATTGCTGTGGATCATGCCTCCCTCGCCTTCAATCACGGTCTTGTTGTAGCGCTGGTTCATGTACATCAGATTGAGCTTAAACGCCTTCGACAGTTTGCGTGAGAGCTGGATGTCCAAGTCCTGATAATAGGTCTGGTCGCCCCACTTGAAGAACTTCGAGGTGTAGCCTTCGGTGCCGGCATAGGTCATGTTACTCTTGGTGAGCGAGATGACGTCGGCGCCGTTGAACTGGCGGTCGATGGCACGCACGTAGCTGTAGTTCACCTTGATGTTCATGCCGTATTTGCCGCCCAGGGGGGTATTGCGCTTGAAGTTATAGCCCAGCTCGGCCTGATAGGCCCACTCGCCGTCGGCCAACTGTGTGGCATAGGGATAGAGCGCGGCGAGGGCGTAGGTGTGATCCTGGGTAAAGGCCGGCAGATGGTTGATGGCGCTGGAGATGCCGAGGACGGTGCGCTTGCTCTTGAATGACATATTCTCCGAGCGCTTGGCCTGCAGCAGGAGGCTGAGGCCTTTCTTCGAGTAGGATGCGGAGAGCATGGCGGCGCTACCCTTACCGTAGATGTAGCCGTTGGCCTGTGAGGGGTCGTCGCTCTTTTGTGCATATTCGGCCAGGAGCGACACGTTGCCTATGTTCAGGTTGGCACGCACGTCCCACGCATTGACATACTCGGGCTGTGCCACGCTGTAGGTGGTGTAGCTGTAGCCCGTTTCCGTCGGTCTTCTGACGGGCGGCGTCTCGATGTAATCTTCCTTTTCGTATTTGTTTACCCACGAGGCACCCAGCGTCAGACGGACATTGTGCTCTTGCAGGGAAGGTAGCCATTGGTCGACGCTCAGCTCGGCGTCGGCACCGCTGACGAGGCCTTTGTTCCACTCCCAATAATGGCGCTGACGGCCGGAGAGTGCTTTTACTGTCAGGCCTTTGGCGGGTTTGAGCACAAGGCGACCGCCCAAGAGCGAGTTGTCGATGCCAAGAGCACGTTCCTCATAAGTGCGGAGGATGAAGCCCGAGCCGAACTGCTCGTAGAACGTTCCGAGTGTGAGCTCAGCCACGCTGGAGCCGTCGTCTTGGTGTCCCAAGCGACCCTTGGCATAGAAATGTGGCACGCCCCAGCCCTTGAAGTCGTTCTCGAAACCCGGCAACGGATGCTCCATGTATTCCATTCGGGCACTGGCTTCGAAGTCACGATGCAGCAGCTGCACGTCGACATAGGTGTTGGTCAGCACGTCGCCGGTCTTCGTGGCACCCGTCTTCTCATCGTCCTGCGGCACCAGTACGTCGCTCTGCACGCTGCCGCTGACAGTGATTTTGTTGTCCTGTGCGGCGGCACCCAAAGCCAATAAACAAGCCGAAACAAATAGCAGCTTCTTCATTCCTTAATCAGTTCGCGAACCTTCTCAATGAGTTCCAGCTCGGCGCCGTCGGTGTAACCGTTGTGCTTGTAGACGATATTGCCCTTGCCGTCGACGATGAGCACGTAGGGAATCATCTGGATGCCCAATGCACGCTTGAAATCGCTGTTGGGGTCGAGCAGCACGTCATACTCCCATCCGTGGTTGTCGACGAGGGGCTTCACCTTGTTGATGTTCTGGGCTACATCGATACTGACGGCGAAGACTTTCACGCCCGTCTCTTCGCGCCACTCGTCATAGACCTCGGCGATGGCATCCAGCTCGCGGTTGCAGGGCTTGCACCACGTGGCGAAGAAATCGATGATGAAAGGTTTGCCGTCGTTGTTCAGTTCGGCGGTATTCACGCTGTTGCCGTTGATATCCTTCAGCGATACGCTGGGTAGCTGGGCGAAGGCGGTACTGACAAAAGCCATCAGCAAAGCTACGAAAAACAGTCTTTTCATTCCCTTAAAATATAAATATGTTGAAATCGGTGGCAAAATTACAATTTTTAATCTAATCTGCATAGGAAAAACTGCAAAAAATGTGTAACTTTGCCGCCTATGAAACGATTCTTCACCTTTTTCGCAATGTTTGCGGCAATGCTGACGCCGGTGGCGGCTCAGGACGATCCTGAGTTCGTTCCGATGGTGAAGGTGAGCAAGACGCTGGTCGACGGCGACACCATCCAGTACATGGAGATGCAGAATGTCTATGTCTATCCCGAGCCCACGTTCAAGAACAAGCGGCAGCAGCAGGCCTATACCCGTTTGGTGCGCAATGTGAAGAAGGTGCTGCCCATAGCAAAAGAGGTGCGCCAGATGCTGATGGAGACAGCCGAGTATCTGGAGACGCTGCCGACGAAACGCGAGCGTGAAGAGCACATGAAACGTGTCGAGACGAGCATTGTGGCGGAGTACAAGCCGAAGATGAAGAAACTGACGTTTGCCCAGGGCAAACTGCTTATCAAACTCGTTGACCGTGAGTGCAACTCCACGGCCTACGAGGCCATCCAGGCCTTCATCGGTCCTGTGCGTGCCGGTATGTGGCAGGCATTCGCCTGGATGTTTGGCGCCTCGCTGAAGAAAGGCTACCGTCCCGACGGCGTCGATAAACTGACAGAACGGGTTGTGCTAATGGTTGAGGCCGGGCAACTTTAAATGGAGCCTCTTTTTTTTGCTGCGGAGGCTCCGCAGAAATTTTTGGAGGCTCCGCAGGAAATTTTGGAGGCTCCGCAGCAAAAAAAAGAGGCTCTAGAAAAAAATGTGGTATTATCCCTGACGAAGGTCGCTGGGTTTGCGTCCGGTTTTAATCTTGAATTTGGAGGAGAAATAGTCGGGCGACTCGAAGTTGAGGCGGTAGGCTATTTCCTTGATGCTCATGTCGGTGGTGGTGAGCAACTCCTTGGCTCGCTGCAGGCGCAGGTCCTGCTGATAAGTGGCAGGCGAGAGGCCGGTATGCTCCTTGAATAGCTTGCGGAAATTGGAGTAGCTGACACCGAGGTCTTCGGCCACCTGCTGGATGGTGAGCGACGACTCCAGCTCTTCGCGGATGCGCAGACGGGCACGGTTGATCATGTCGACGTGTGCCAGGTTGCGTGTCTGCAGCTCGATGTTACGTTCCAAGGAATACATCAGGCCGATGAGGTGGTTGACGATACCGGCCATGACCTGCTGCGAGTAGGCGGCCTCGACTTGCGCAGCATCGTAGGCTGAGCGGTAGAGTTTGACGATGTCGTCGGAGAAACCTACGTGGTAGATGGGCTTGGTGGGCGAGAGGAATCCTGCCCGCACACGGTCATCCATATTGTGGCCGTGGAAGCCTATCCAGTATTTCTTCCATCCCTTCGGACCCGTGGGGTGGTAGCTGTGCCATTCGCCAGGGAAGAGCAGGAAGAAGTCGCCCTCTTTGAGTTTGGCCTCGGGCACGGTGCGGCTATGGAAGACGCCCTGTCCCTCGATGATGTAGAGCAGCTGATACTCGGGCAGCACGCGGCCTTTCTGCAGGTCGAAGTAGTAGCCGTCGGCATGGCCACGGGTAGGGTAGGGGTCATGCGGCCCTATCTCCTCATAGCCGATGGTGGTGACGGTGAGTCCCCATAGCTGGTCGCGCTCGCTGGCGAGCATGTATTTACTGGTCTGCATCAGTACGATTCTCTATTTTCAATTCTTGGCATGGCACCCAGATCCAGAAAGTAGAGCCATGTCCAAGTCCTTCGCTGTTGACGCCAATCTTGCCGCCGGAGCGTTCGGCAATATTTTTGCAAATGCTCAGGCCGAGGCCGGTGCCCTGCACGAAGTCGTTGAGCTTGACGAAACGGTCGAACACCTTCTTCTGCTTCTCCTTCGGGATGCCGGCGCCCGTGTCCTCACAGAAGATGTAGATGCCGGAATCCTTGTATTCCCACCCCACTCTGATGTGGCCTTGATGGGTGTATTTCACAGCGTTGGTGACGAAATTAGTGATGACCTGCTGCATGCGGCCCATGTCGAGCACAGTATGGAAGGAGCTTTGCGGGCTGTCGACAATGTACTCCACGCCAGGCTCCTGCACACGCTGTGACAGCGACTGGCTGATGATGTTGAACTCGGCGGCGAAGTCCACCTCGTGCGGCACAATCTCCAGCGGCTTGATGTCCATGGTGGAGGCCTCGAAGATGTCGTTGATGAGACGCATGAGCATGTCGCAGTTGTTGTGGATGATGCGGATGAACTCCTTGCGCTCTTCGGTTGAGTTGACCATCTGGAGAATGTCGGAGAAGCCCACGATGGCATTTAACGGCGTGCGAATCTCGTGTGTCATGTTGGCCAGGAAGGTGGCTTTCAGCATGGCGGAGTTCTCGGCGCGGGCCGTCTCTTCCTTCAGTTTCTCCTGTGCCTCCATGAGACTGTTGACGTTGCGCACGATGCCGAAGAGTCCTGTCACCTCTCCCTTGCTGTTGGTGACGGGCATGCCGCTGGTAGCGTACCAGCAGGGACTATCGTTGATGGGCGTGGTGAGGAAGCGGTGTACGACGTTGAACGAGCCTTTTAGGTGTCCCAGTCCGGGCAGTGAGTCGTAAGCTTTTTGCCGCTCTTCGGCACTGATGCTCTTCAGGTGCTCATCAAGGGTGCGGGTGAAGTCAACCTTGTTGAGCGAGCGTGAGAAGCTGATGATGCGTGTGCTGAAGTCCAGTTTCCACACGTACATATCGGAATTCACAAGCAGGGTGCGCAACTCGTTCTCATAAGCGCGGTTGCTCTTCTCAGCCTCCTCAAGGGCGCGTGACTGGCTCCTGAGCTCGAGGTACATGCTGCGTTCTTCAGTGATGTCGCGGGCAGTAACGATGAAGTAGCCAATCTCGCCATTCTCGACCTCGGCAGGGACGATGCGCAACTCGATAAACTTGTCGAGGCCCATCTGGGGATAGTACATGTGCTGGCATACGTGGAGGATTTCGTGGGAGTTGGGGTCGTAGACACCCTTGACGTAGTCCGAATCGAAGAGATTCAACTGTTGGAAATATTCCATCTTCTCTTCATTGATGTCGCACACCTCCTTCATCTTTTCATTCACGTCGAGGAGGTGGCCATCCTTCGCGTAGAAGGACATGCCGAGAAGGGTGCTCTCGAACATCTTGAAGTAGTGGCTGGCCATGTCGCGGTCTTTCCGCTCCTTCTCACCCTGTTCGGTGATGTCGCGGGCGGCGATGATGATGCTGACGGGCTTTTTCTTGTTGTCGTACTCAGGGTAGCTGTAGCCCGTGATGGTGGACCAATGGACGTGACCGTCGTGGCCGTCGTTCCAACGGACGGTAAAGGGTGTAGCCTTCTGTTTGTCGGAGATACGCAGCTGGTCCCCGTCGAAGAGATCAGACTGGTCGTCGGGGTGGATGTAGGTTTTCAGCTCTTGAATGCTTATGCCTTTTTCAGGCAGCACATTACCGTGCTGGTTGCTGACATGCCCTTTCTGCAGGTCGGCGATGGCTACGGCATAGTTGCCCATGCTGAGTGCATGGTGCATGATTTCCTCCATTTCATCGTTGTGTGCCAGGGCTTTCTTCACCTTGTTGCGTGTGAAACGGTAGGTAAAGAAGACGATAGCGGTGAGGAGGAGGAGGCCCATGCCAATGTAGAGGGGAATGGACGAGGTGCGGCTCTGTGCCACTTCGGGGCGGAACCACTTGTCCTGCAACTGGTCAATCTCGCCACTCTGCACCATGCGGGCGTAATAGCTGTCAATCTCGTCGATGAGCTTCTGGTCATAGCCCACGATGTGTATCTCGGTGGGCTTCAGGTCCTGCACGTAGTCGAAGGTGACGTCGCTGATGTTGTACTCCCTGATTTTCCACTTCATGGGCTGTTCGCCCCAGATGAAATATGTATAGATTCCCTCTTTAATGCCGTTGAGTGCGGTGCGCGGCGATTGGAACTCCATTTTGTCGATCTTGTTGGCCATATCGCCGAGGAGCAGGTAGGAGATGGAGTCGTTGACATTGTTGAATACGATGGTTCCGTTGTTCAGCAGCTGCTGTGTGTAGATGAGCTGATGGGTGTTGTTGCGTCTTGCAGCCACCACACGATAGTAGCCCATCGGTGTGACCGAGCGGTAAAACTCGGGGCCGATGTAGCGGTCGCGGTAGTCGATGATGAGGTCAGCCTCACGGTTGAGGAAGAAACCGTTGTTTTGCCGTCGTTGCTTCATCACGAACTCGTGGGGAACGTTCATTCGAGTGAGGATGGTGTGCAGCAGCTCGATGTTGTAGCCGTCAGCATTGCCCTCACCGTTGAGGAACTCGAAGGGGGCGAAATCCCAGTCGCTGGCTATGATAACCTTCTTTTGGGCGTGCGCCGAGAAGGTCATGACGAAGAGCATGCAAAGCAGCGCGAGCAACTTTGCGTGGCATGATATGATGCTGATGGTCTGCCTTTGCATGTTTGTTCAGATTTCTTTCTTGTGTTCTATTACGCTAGCCTCGCAGGGGATGATGATCCACACCGTAGTGCCATTGCCGCGCTCGCTGTTCACCTCAATGGTGCCGCCGAGCTGGGTTGCCAGCTCATAACAGATGGGTAATCCGAGGCCTGTGCCCCGCATGTCAGCCGATGTGTCGTTGAATCGCTCGAAGATGTGGGGCAGCTTGTCGGCAGGAATGCCCTCGCCGGTATCCTCAATGACGATGATGAGCCTGCCGCCGATGTATTCATAGCGTGCACGGACGGTGCCGAGCACGGTGTATTTCACCGAGTTCTCAATGATCTGGGTCATGATGCGTCCCACGTTGTTCTCATCAATGTTGACCACGAGCTTCTCGTATTGGTTCTCGGCAATGTAATTCACGCCTTCCTTCCTGCCGTTCATCCAAGCCTGTTCGCAACGGATATCGAAGGTCTGCGCAAAGTCGGTGGGCTCGATGTTGATTTCCACCATCTTGGCATCGAGACGCGAGAGGAAGAGAATGTCGTTGATGAGGTTGAGCAGATAACCGGCATTGTCCTTGATGTTGCGGATGTACAGCTCCTCGTCCTCAGGCGAATGTTCTAGCTCAAATTGCTCGGCGCTCTTCACAACGGTGTCCAGCGGTGTGCGTATCTCGTAGCACATGTTGTGCAGGAACTTGTTCTTCACCTGCTCCACCTCCTGCGCTTTCTCTGTCTCTAATTGCAACATCTTCTCAGTATGCTTTAAGTCGGTGGTGTCGCGGCAGATGCCAGAATATTCCATCACGGTGCCGTCGTCAGCCAAGGTCGGGAAGAACTGGAGGTGCAACCAGAGATTCTTGCCGCCGGGCAGACGGAGGTTGCTTCTTACTTGGCAGGTCACGGGAATATTGAGACGGCGGTCCATAGTCCTGAAGCCGCGCATCACCTGCCGCAGGTAGCTGTCGTCGGTAAGGCTGAGACAGCGCTGCTGGGTGAGGACGTACTGTGCCTCGTGCATGCGGTGGTAGATGGTGAGCAGGTGCGTCTGCGGCGAATAGGTGACTATGCGGACACCGCCCACCTGTAGGGCATAGTTGATGTTATTGATGTTGTCCGACAGTTCCGCCATGGCGTCGCGTAGCTGTCTCACACCCTTGCGGGCAAGACGGAAGTTGCGGGCTACCTCGGTCACTTCACGGCCTGTACCAAAGACTCCCAACAACTGGTGTGTGTCGCTGAAGACAGGAACGAGCTGTAGCTCGTAGGCAATGATGCCTTCGCGCTGGCGCGATTCCAGATGTTTCTCCTGACTATAGTCGATGTAGAGCGTGGAATAGAAGCGGTCGCGGGTGGCAAAGTCGCTGATGTCGAAGTCTTCGGGGTTGAGAATGTCGCTCAGGTGTACGCCTTCAGCCAAAACAGCATCAATAGGCATCTTGAAAGTGTTCTGTGCTCTGGCGTTCATGCTGAGAATACGGCCGTTGCTGTCGTAATAGACCATGTCAATCATGGCGTTGTTGAAGATGGCCTGATAACGGTGCATCATCTGTGTGGCGCGCTGCTGACGCTCATATTCCTCAGTGATATCGTTCTCGGTACCCATGATGACGGAGGGCTCGCCATGATTGCTGCGCTGCACGGAAAGGTTGACCATGTAGGTGTGTATTCCCTGGCCGTCGATGTCCTTGCCACGGAGCTGCAACTGATTCTGGGAACGCTCGCGACGGATGATTTGTCCGACGGCATCGGCCAGGCTCTGGTAATCATCACCGTTGAAACGCGCAGCAAACTCGTTGCGGGTATAGGTGTTGCGGATGTGGGTGTCGGCACCATACCATACGAATGTCTTCTTTGCTACGTTGTAGAGCCAGATGTTGACCTGACAGGTCTCCAGAATAAGTGACAGACGCGCATTGCGCAGTCGGCCTTCGCGCGTGGCGCGGCGCTCGCGTATGTGATAGATAAGGCTGATGATGGCCAAGAAGAAGGCAATGGCAGCGATAATGGCCACCACATACCAAATCCATCGCGGCCAGCTTTTGCCCTGCGCCTCCTCCGGATAGAACCACTTTTGTTCCAGAGGCTGCAGACGGTCTTCGGCTTTTAGGTGTGAGTAGGTGTCGTCAAGGGCTTTCAGCAACTGCTCGTCGGATGCCATAAAGCGATAGTCGCCTGATGGCATGTCTACCGGGTCGAGCACAAGGTTGTCGGTATGGAACTTGTGGATGAGCCATTTCAGCGACATCGTATTCCACAGCACCTGACCCGTGCCATCGGCACTGACCAGCTGGACGGCTTTGTCCATGTCGCCGTAGGGGAGGGCGTTGTTGCCCCAGCCGTGGTCAACCATCAGGTGATGACTAAAGCTGCCATCGTGCACGATGACCTTCTGTTTGGCCAAGTCCTGCAGGCTGCGCACATGCGACTCGCCCTTGACGTGGGCCACGCTGTGGGTAAACAGCTGGATGGCGTTCTTGCCGTAATGTACACCATCGTGGTCGTGGAAGCTGGCCACCATACCCATCATCAGGTCGGCACGCCCGCTATATAGGTCTTCAAGGGCCTTGCTGGTGGGTTGTAGATGAATCTCGAAGGGAATTTCGAGCTGCTCGAAAATCATCGTGAGCAACTCCACATTGTAGCCCGTTGGTTTGCCTTCGTCGTCAAGGAAGACGTAGGGCCAGAGGTCCCATGCGTCAACGTAGACCAGCGGGTGTTCCTTGGTGTACTTTGATTTGAGGTTTGAGGTTTGAGCCCATGAAGTAATAAGTGATGACTGATAAGTGATAAGTGTCAGCAACACTATCACCCACCATCTCTTCATGCTATGGAGTTTTTCAATCATCACTTCTTACATCTTACTTCTTACTTATCGCTTCTACCACCTGGTCGGCAATCTGCTTCATACCTTTCTGGTTGGGATGGCCGGAGCTCTTGTCAATGTCGTGCAGACGAATGACGGGCACATTGTAGTGTTTGCAGATCTCGGCTACGCTGGTATTGGTGACCTCCCTCAGGTCGCTGTTCAGGATGAAATAGATCTTGGCCGTGGGGTAGCGGTCCTGCATGTGCTCAAGCAGATAGGCCAGTGCAGGGCGGAAGGTGTAGAGGTCGGCGCGCTTCCAGTCGCTGTACTTGTATTCACCGACAGGAGCCCCACACCAGGAGTCGTTGGTGCCGCCAAAGAGCAGGATGACATCGGGCTTGCCCAAAGCCGTGTGGCGTGTGATGAACGAACGGTGGGTGTAGTCGGCATCGTTGTAACCCGTGTTACAGATGGTGGCGCCGCTCCATGAGTTGTTCACCTCCAACTTCCAGTCCATGCGCTGAATCACCTGCCACCACCATGTCTGCCTGACGCTGCAGACGTCGGTGCGCTTCGGATCGTCGTGGCGGTTGAAGTACCAGGTCTCCATTGTGTCGGGCGTTAGATAGCCCTCATAAGTAGAGTATGAATCGCCGAAAATGGCGACACTTGTCTTTGTCTGCGATTGGCCACTCATGGCAACGGCCACGAGCATCACCAAGGTTAGTACGCTCTTTTTCATCTGATTATTGGTCATAATTGGCGCAAAGATACGAAAAAACAACGTTAATGCACCACAATTAAGGGTTTTTAACGTTTTTGTTTTTCTTTCGGGCTAATCTTCCGCCTACAACTTCTTATTCCAGTTACCCTTCCAAAGGCGTGTCAGGAACAGGATACCGCGGAGAGTAAGCTCGATGGCCATAGCCGTCCACACACCGCGCAGACCGTGACTTTGCGACAGCCAATAGGCCAGTGTCAGGCGTACGCCCCACATCGATGAAAGGCTCATGATGGCTGGGCGCAGCGTGTCGCCAGCTCCCACGAAAACGCCGTTGGCCACTATAGAGGCGGCAAACATAGGCTCGGCAAAGGCTTCTATGCGCAGGGCTGCAGCACCCTCGCTGATAATCTGCTCCACAGGTGACATGATGGCCATGAGCTCGGGTGCAAAGATAAACATCAGCACGCCCATGATGGTCATAACCGCTATGCCTAGGCCTACACTCATAAAGGCAAACGAGCGTGTCAGTAGGCGCTGGCCGGCGCCGATTCCCTGTCCCACCAGCGTGGTGGCGGCTTCGGCGATACCATAGCCGGGCATGTAGCACAGGCTCTCGACGGTGATGGCCATCGAGTTGGCCGCGATGGCCACGGTGCCCAAAGGCGCCACGATGATGGTGCTCACAATCTGGGCCGAGCCCATGAGCAGATGCTGCAAACCCATGGGTGCCCCAATCTTGAAGGCCGTGCGCACCACATCTCCAGTCGGCCTGAAACTATTCTCGTACCTCTGTACCTTCGTACCACCGTATCCCCGAAATAAGCCCAGCATGGGGCTCCTCACCAGTAGGAAGTACATCATCAGCGCAGCGGTGATGAGCTCCGCCATACCTGTGCCGTAGGCGGCTCCCACCACGCCCAGGTCCATGATGTAGATGAAGAAATAGTTGAATGCTACGTCGAGGCAGCACATCATAATGTTCAGCGCCGAAGGAATCTTCATATTGCCCGAGCACTTCAGCATCGACGCCGCCAGCCCCTCCATCTGGAAGAAGATGCCGAAGAGTCCGATGTACATGAAGTAGAGCGAGGAATCGTGTGCGATGTCGGCTGTGCCGCCCAGCCAGAAAGGCAGGTAGCTGTGTATCGCCATGGCCGCTATCGAGAGGACGAGGCTCCAGATAAGGCTGCATGTCAGACTTTGGCGCAATACGCGACGGGCACTCTCGAAGTCGTTGGCGCCTATGAAATGAGCCACCTGCACCGAGAAACCCATGTTCACCGCCATGCCTAGGCCGCCCATCAGCCACGTTGTCGACTCCACAAGTCCTACGGATGCCGTGGCTTTCTCACCCAGATGGCCCACCATCGCATAGTCGATGAAGAACATCACCGTGGCGGAGATCTGTGCCAGGATGCTGGGTATAGAAAGTTGCACGATGAGACGCAGCTTTTCGCTACGTGTCATCGTGCGTCCTTCTCGTATGTAGGCCAGTAAGTCGGACATGCGAACTTAGAGGTGAGAGGTGTGAGGTCAGAACAGCAGGGCCTTCTCCGCAGCGTAGACCAGAATACCGGCGACGTAGCCCACGAAGACGAGCCACGTGATGTGTTTCATGTACCAGCCGAAGGTGATCTTCTCCAGGCCCATGACCACGACGCCAGCCGCCGAGCCGATGATGAGCATCGAGCCGCCCACGCCGGCACAGTAGGCTAAGAGCTGCCAGAAGGAGCCGTCGACGGCATAGATGGTATCAGGCACTACGTCGTACATATTCATACAGGCAGCCACCAGCGGCACATTGTCGACGATGGAAGACAGTACGCCGATGATGCCCGTGATGAGATAGGGATTGCCGCTGAAAGCTGTGTTCAGACCGTCGCCCATCGCGTTGAGCACACCCACCTGCTTCAGGCACAGCACCGCCATCAGGATGCCGAGGAAGAAGAGAATGGTACTCATGTCGATGCGTGTCAGCAAGTGCGTCACACGCTTTGCCATCGGGTCGCTCTCGTCCAAGTGGCGGTTGAAGATCTCC
This sequence comes from Prevotella sp., assembly GCA_017615355.1. GTDB lineage: Bacteria > Bacteroidota > Bacteroidia > Bacteroidales > Bacteroidaceae > Prevotella. The sequence continues at coordinate 19,665 of JAGAAJ010000046.1, read as the reverse complement.
GTCACCGTCCACAGCAGGCCCAGCACCAGCAGGATGCCCATATACGGCGGCAGGTGCGTGATGGTCTTGAAGATGGGTACGAAGATGAGGCCGCCCACGCCCAGGCAGAACACGGCCCTGCGCTGGTGCTTGGTGAAGGTAGACACCTCGCCCACCTGCAGATTCTGCGCCTTGTCGAACTTGCCCTTCAGCGAGAGCGACAGCAGGAAGGCAGGCACCACCATCGACACCAGCGACGGGATGAACAGCTCGGTCAGCACGCCGCCTGTCGATACCATACCCTTGATCCACAGCATGATGGTGGTGACGTCGCCGATGGGTGAGAAGGCACCGCCAGAATTTGCAGCCACAATCACCATCGAGGCGAAGATAAGCCTCTCCTTCGGGGCTTGTATCAGCTTGCGCAGCACCATAATCATCACGATACTGGTGGTGAGGTTGTCGAGGATGGCCGAGAGGAAGAACGTCATAAATGCTACGCGCCAGAGCAACTTGCGTTTCGAGCGCGTCTTCATCGTGTCGCGTACGAAGTTGAAGCCGCCGTTGGCATCTACAATCTCGACGATGGTCATAGCGCCCATGAGGAAGAACAGCGTCTCGGCTGTCTCGCCCAGGCTCTCGGGTAGCGATGTCAGGTCGTGGCCGGGGATGAGGCAGTAGGCCGTCCAGCACAGCACACACATCAGCAGCGCCACCGCTGCCTTGTTTACTTTGGTAAACGCCTCCAGCGCGATGCAGGCATAGCCCGCCACGAAAATGGCAACAATCAGGAAAACAAATCCACTCATAAATTGCCTCTTAACTTTTTAATTCTTCAATTCTTCAATTCTATCTCACTACTTCCGTAAACTCAGGCTTGGCGCCCTCGGCCTTGCCCACCGTGACGTAGATGGTGGAGGTCGACTCCTCGCCGTTCATGCCGCGACCTTTCACGGTGAACTTGTAGTCGGTGCCGTCGGATGTCTGGCGCTTGCCGAAGGTCTGCGGTGTGCCCAAAGGGAACTGATAGCTGCTGCAGGCAGCGTCGAAGAGGACCTTCTCAGCATCACCCACGGGCTGCTGTGCCGAGTATTCGGGCAGCTTTTCGATGGTGCCCTTCTTGTAGCCGTTCTCCTTCAGGAAGCGGTCCAGCTCCTTGGCTGCTGCTGCCACACGGGCCGTACGCACGCCATAGCCTTTCTGGATATCAGCCTTGGGAAGGGCCTTTGTCAAAGCATCGGCCGAGGTGTTCAGACCACCGCTGCCGAAGGTGCAGAAAGGCACGACCTTCTTGCCTGCGAAATCCTGCTCCTTGACGAGCGTGGCGATGGGATTGGCGTAGGTGCCGAACCAGATGGGATAGCCCAGGAACACGACGTCGTACTTCTTGATATCCGACTTCAGGGGCTTGATGGCGGGCATCCCGTTCTGCATCTCGCGCTGTCCGCGCTGGATGGTCTCCTGGAAGTTGCCTGTGTAGGGCTCGACGGCCTCAACGGCCTCAATGTCGGCACCCAGCTGCTGCTGCAGCTCCTCGGCTACGGTCTTCGTCGTTCCCGTCTCAGAATAGTAGAGCACCAGCATCTTCTGTGCCGATGCGGTTGTCATAGCTGTCATAGCTGCTAATGAGAATAATAGTTTTTTCATTGTTGTATTAGTTGTTTAGTATTTCTTGCATCCTTTCCATCAGCCCGCGGTTGTCGGAGAGCAGGTTCCAGATGCCGTCCTCTGAGAGCACGCCGCGCTTCAGGTTCTGGGGCAGACGTCCGGCTTCATCGTCGGCATAGTCTTGTTTCCACTCGTCGCTGCCATAGTATTCGTTGAGCACCGTCAAGGCCTCCTGGGCTTCAGCGTATTTGTCGAGGGCAGCCGAGAGCTCCATCACGGCAGCCGAAGCTCGGTCGAGCCGCTGTTCCATCTGTCTGATTCTTTCCGTCTGTTCCATCTTTCAATTCTTCGATTTTTCAATAATGTTCACGTCGAGCTTGTTGTAGGGGAACATGAAGCCGCGCTCCTTCAGTTCCTGGTAGACCGTCTCGTTCATGTAGAAATAGACGGGCCAGTAATCGGCGCTCTTGCACCACGAACGGGTGTTCACGATGACGCCGCTCTCGCCCAGCTTCGTCAGTCCTATCCACGGGGTGGCTACGGGGCTGTCGGCAATGGGCTCCTTCAGGATCATGTCGGTGCGCTGCTGTATCTCGCTGATGGCCTCCTTCACCTTTTCGAGGTCGGTGCCGTAGGCAAACTGGAACTCCACGTCTACACGGCGATAAGGCTCGGTAGAGTAGTTCTTCATCGATCCCGTCGACAGTCCGCCATTGGGGATGATGATGGTCTGCGCGTCGTTGGTGCGGATGATGGTGTTAAAGATCTGTATCTCCTTCACCGTGCCCGCATAGCCCTGCGCCTCGATGAAATCGCCCACCTTGAAGGGTTTGAACAACATGATCATCACGCCGCCGGCAAAGTTCTGCAGCGTGCCGCTCAACGCCATGCCGATGGCCATGCCTGCCGATGCGAAGAGGGCGATGAACGAGCTCGTCTCGATGCCTAGTATGGAGATGACGATGATGATGAGCGTGAGCCACAGCACCACGTTGACTATGCTGGTGAGGAAGGTGGTGAGCGACGGCTCAATCTTGCTGCGCAGCAGCATCTTCTTCACCAGCTTCTTCGTCCATTTGATGAGCCAGTTGCCAATGATAAAGACAATGACAGCCACCACCAGGTCCTTGCAGAAACCGATGGCCCATTGGCCTAACATGCTGTATGTCTCAGGTGAAAGAATCTTATCTACCATTCTTCAATTCTTCAATTTATCAATTCTTCAATTTTTCCTCAATTTCCCTGCTGCTGATACCCAGAGCGGCCATCAGCGAATAGCCCAGCAGCACATGACGGTAGGCGCCTCCCTGTACGGGCTGCATGGTGAGCAGCGTGGTGCGGCGTTCGTCGCTGTCGTTGCGCTGCAGGATGGGACGCAGGGCGTTGACCATCGCGTCGTCGACCACCACCATCAGTCGTTTTACGGCCTTCTGTTCGCAGAGCAGTTGCAGCAGTTCCTTCATCAGCTGTTCCTTCGGTGCCATCTCCTCCGTCTGCACGGCATTGAACACAATCTCGCCTACGCGGCTCTGCACGGCCTTGCCGTCCAGCTCCTCAGCATAGCTGCCAGGCTCGAAGTTTTTTAGGGAAGGATTCTGGCGCTCATGAACCAACACCATCTGAACGTTCCCCTTCTCCCCTTCGGAGGGACAGAGGGTTACTCCCCCATCCATCGCCACGCACTCTGCCCATTGCACCATATCGGCCTGCGGCACGCGACGACCCAGCATCCGCTCGAAGTTCACCGTCAGGTTAAAGGCCACACCGTCCACATAGTCAGCGTCTGCCAATATAACATTCTCTGACCATTCTATGTTGTTCTTCATCATTGTCGAGGGGGAAAATAATAAATGTGCCGCGAGCGGGACTCGAACCCGCACAACCATTCCTGGTCAAGGGATTTTAAGTCCCTCGTGTCTACCATTCCACCATCGCGGCAGCCATTGCGTTTTCAAATGCGCCTGCAAAGGTACGAAAAAAGAGGAAAGTGGAAAGAGGAAAGAGAGTTGATTTTCTTTCGGTTAATTATTTTTAACTCACAGATAGACGCCCATCATGCTAAAAGCCTCCCGAGCACGGGCAGCGGAAGTTAAAAAACGTTATTGCGAAGAAAAATTGTGGCGGCATAGGCCACCGTTCCGTTTTTTCGCTATATTTTTGCAGAAATCATCATAATGGAAGATAAAAGCTCAAGGACACAAAGGGTTGCGCAAGGAATAAAATCTTTGTGTCATAGCATTTTTGTGCCTTTTTTTCTTTGTCTTCAGTTGTTGTTGATCTCTTGTGAAGGCGACGAGGCTCGGCTGGAACCCCAACCCTATCAGGTGCTCGTAAATATACAGTCTTCAACAGAAATCACCTTCGATGAAGGTTTGCAGGGACTGATAGACCAAGGCAGGGTGACTGAAGAGGAGATAGCACCCTACAAGAAAAAGTTGAATACGGGTGCTATGCGCGCCCGTGTGTACAATGCCCATGTGGTCACGTACCATACCACCGACCCTAATGGGCACCCCGTTGTAGCCTCTGGCGTGGTCTACTATCCAAAGACGGGTAAACCGCGTGGTGTAATCGAGGCCCTCTCGTTTAACAAATACAAGGCGCAATGCCCGTCAAAGATGCTGGCCAACATCTCATTGATGCAGGGTATGGCGGGATTCATCGTCATTGTGTCAGACCTGATAGGCTGCGGTGCCACCGAAGACATGCCGGTGCCCTATTTCTACCATGATAATGTGGCCAAGGTGAGTGCTGATTTGCGACAGGCAGCCACCGAGTTAGTGCGCAACGTCTATGGCCGTCCTATGCCCTCGTGGACGCTGATTTCAGGCTACTCGCTGGCTGCATCTGAGGCGTGGGCGTTGGCACGCTACTACGACAAGCATCCTGAGCTGGACGTTCATGTCAACCAGGTATGGATAAGCGGTGGCGCCTACTGCCCCGTCGCCGTGATGGATTACATGCTCAACACGCAATATTCGGAATATCCCTTCATACCCAGCGTCATCTATTCAATCAACCACTATGACAGCCTGGGCCTCGACCTGAACAAGGTGTTCTGCGGAGAGCTAGTTGAGCATTACGAAGAGTGGTGCACGGGTAATGTGCCGATGTTGGAGGTGGCACAGTTGCTCGGCCCGGACATAAGCCAGTATTTGAACCTTGAATTCTTCAATGACGACAATGAAGACTACCGGAGGTTGCGTGCCAGCATAGAGCGTTTCACCATTCCAAACGACTGGATACCAACGTGTGATGTGCATATCTATCACGCCAGTGATGACACATACGTCCCCATAGTCTGTGCTAATGAGCTAGTGGATTATCTGCGTTCAGTCGGTGTGCAGACAGACTTTGTCGTAACGGAGGGAAACCATTTGTACAACGGCCTCGTCATGGCCTCGGATATGGCAGAAGTCCTTTACAAATAGGGAGAAATCATACTCGCTACTCAACTTATTATATTGGGGACTTCGCCACGAACCGTCATTTTTCGCTGAAAAAAAACGCCGTTTCGCTGAATAACTATTGTGCGTAAACATTTTTTTGTATATCTTTGCAACCAAAAACAAATAAGTGACCTGAGAAAGAAATGAAAAAGATACTGATTGTTTGCTGTTTGTTGGTTATGGGATATTGTGTAGCCATGGCTCAGACGCTGAATGTACAGGTAGGTAATGTCACCTATCTCTTCCCTGCAGCACAGACGGGCGAGATGACCTACGACAACGCTACGGCGGTAACCATCATGGGCAAGACGTTTGCCCTCAGCGAGATCGACGCGATGACGATTGATAACACGAAGGTGGCCAATAACAGCGTCGCCGTGAGCTACGACGGCACGTCGGCTACCGTCACCGTGGCCGGAAACGTAGCACAGTATGTCACGCCTACCGTCAGCGGGGCTCATGTCAGCATCGCACAGACGAACACCGTAGCCGTGGACGACGACGAGATCACCTATACGCTGTCGGGTACGACCGATGACGGCGAGTTCGCCCTCTCCGGCTCCTATAAGTGTACGGTATCATTGGCCGGGCTGACGCTGACCAACCCCAGCGGTGCTGCCATCAATATCACCAACGGCAAGCGCATCCAGCTAAGCGCGAAGAAGAATACCGTGAACACCCTGACCGACGGCACGGGCGGCTCACAGAAGGCTTGCATCTACAGCAAGGGCCAGATTCAGCTGCAGGGCAACGGCACGCTGAACGTCGTCGGCAATACGAAGCACGCCATCAAGAGCGGCGATTATATCACGGTGAAGAACCTCACACTGAACATCACCAAGGCCGTGGGCGACGGCATCTCGTGTGAGGAGTATTTTCAGATGAAGAGCGGCAGCGTCACCATCAGCGGGGTAGGGGATGACGGCATCCAATGCGACCTGGGCGGTACTGCCTCAACAGGCGAGACCACCGACCATGAGGATGAGGACTCAGGCAATGTCTATTTGGAGGACGGAACGCTCAACATTACCGTGACCGTAGCTGCCGCCAAGGGCGTAAAGGCCAATGGCGACGTGAAGGTGAGTGGCGGCGAAATCACCATCAAGACCACAGGTGGTGGTGCATGGGATAGCGACGACAAGAAGACGAAGGCCTCTTCGTGCCTCAGTGCCGACGGCAATACGACCATCAGCGGCGGCACGCTCAGCCTTACCAGCACGGGTGCTGGCGGCAAGGGCATCAGCACCGACGGCGCCTTCACGGCTACGGGCGGCTCGCTGACCGTCAAGACATCGGGCAATGCCGTAGTGGCATCGTCAAGCGGCACCATCTCCACCGTCAGCTCGTCGCAACAGCTTGACCGCTACAGCAGCAATTATAAATCGTCGCCCAAGGGCATCAAGGCCGACGGTGCCGTCAGCATCAGCGACGATGCCGTGATTAGCGTTACCACGACAGGCGCTGGCGGCGAGGGCATCGAGAGCAAGAAATCCGTCACTATCAGCGGCGGACAGGTGACCGTCAATGCCAAGGACGATGCCATCAACTCCTCCTACACCACAAGCGGCAATGGTATGGGCGATCTGACCATCAGCGGCGGCTACGTCTATGCGCGCTCCACCGGCAACGACGGCCTCGATGCCAACGGCAACTGCTATATCAAGGGCGGACTCATCTATGCCATTGGTGCCTCACAGCCCGAGGTGGCCATCGATGCCAATAGTGAGGAGCAGAAGAAACTCTACGTCACCGGCGGCACCATCATCGCTATCGGAGGGTTGGAGCGCGGCTCGCAGCTGACTCAGTCGTGCTACTCCACCAACTCTTGGAACAAGAACGTCTGGTATGCCATCACGGTGGACAATGACACTTTCGCCTTCAAGACTCCCTCGAGTGGCGGTAATACGCTTGTAGTCAGCGGTGCTTCGCAGCCTACGCTGAAGAGCGGTGTCACCGTGAGCGACGGCACCACCATCTTCGACGGCGTTGGCGTCATCGACCCGACAGTGAGTGGTGGCTCCAGCGTCAGCCTCTCATCCTATTCAGCAGATGGCGGCGGTCCTGGTGGCGGCGGCTGGTGGTGGTAACATGATCAAACAGTAGCCTGCATTTTGATAATAAAATGATGAACTGGATGAGGCATCAGTCGAGACAGGAAAACCTGATATACTTGGTGGTATGGGGCCTGCTGTTTGCAACCCCGCTACTGAGTCTTTATGTGCGGACTGTCGGCGATGAGACGGTGGCTTTCAACTGGAACGAGGTGTTCTTCGTATGGAAGAAGTTCGCCATCTTCCTCCTGCTGTTCCTCGTCCATAATTTCCTGTTGGCTCCTCTGCTGATATACCAGCATAAGCGTGGCGTCTATCTCTCTGTCATAGCTGTGGTATTGGCTTTATTTGCCGTCTACCAGTGCAGTGACCGTCCAGAGGAAAAGATGCCGATGGAGCCCAGACCGCCGCTGATGGAACGGACTGAGCACCATCAGCCGCCATTCAGCGAACCTCCGATGAGAATCGATGAGCGTCCACCACATTTCAGCGAACCTCCACGTCACGAGATGCACCGCGACACACCGCCGCCTTTCGTCGGCGAGCGCAACATTCTGGCCATCGTACTGCTCCTGTTGATGTTCGGCGCCAACTTGGGTGTCAAGGCCTATTTCCGTAGCCGCGACGACAGGAAGAAGCTGGCCGAGCTGGAGAAGCAGAATCTGGAGCAGCAGCTGGAATACCTGCGCTATCAGATCAACCCACACTTCTTCATGAACACGCTCAACAACATCCACGCCCTTGTCGATATCGATCCGGCCAAGGCGCAGGAAACCATTGTGGAGCTGTCGAAGATGATGCGCTTCGTGCTCTATGAGGGCGACAAGCAGATGGTGCCGCTCAGCCGTGAGTTCGACTTTATCCGTACCTACATCAAGCTGATGCAGCTGCGATATACCGACAAGGTGAAGATTACGGTTGACCTGCCCGACAACGTGTCCGATAAAAACATTCCACCCTTGCTGTTCATCTCGTTTATTGAGAACGCCTTCAAGCATGGAGTCAGCTATCAGCATGAGTCGTTTATCGAGGTGAAGGTCAACGTGGAGGACAATAGGCTCCATTTCCTTTGCCGCAACTCGAAAGCCGAAATTCCCAATCAGGAGAAAGGCGGCGTGGGACTTGCCAATGTTCGCAAGCGCCTCAGGCTACTTTATGAGAATCATTACACGCTCAGCATCCACGACGATGCAGACCGCTATTCCGTTGAACTAAACATCCCATTGTCATGATCCGTTGCCTCGCCATCGACGATGAGCCATTGGCTCTGCAACAGCTCGTTGCCTATATCAACAAGGTGCCGTTCCTTGAACTTGCTGCCCAATGCCAAAGTGCGCTGGAGGCTCGGGAGTTTCTGCAAAACGACACAGTCGATGCCATTTTTTGCGACATCAACATGCCCGACCTCAACGGTATGGACTTTGTGAAATCGCTGGTGGCACCGCCCCTGGTCGTCTTCACTACCGCCTACTCGGAATATGCCGTCGAGGGCTTCCGCGTCAATGCCGTCGACTATCTGCTGAAGCCCTTCGGCTTACAAGACTTTCAAAGGGCTGCGAACCGCATCAAGGAAAGGTTGATGGTGGAGGGTGGAAGGTTAATGGAGAATACCTTCGAAACAGAATTTTCTCCCTCCATCAACTCCGACGACACTCTTTTCCTCAAGACCGACTACCGCATCGTCAAGGTCAGCATCAGCGACATCCGCTACGTCGAGGGCATGAGCGAATATCTGAAAGTTTGGCTGGAGGGGCAGCCGAAGCCCATCATCACGTTGCTGTCGATGAAGAAGATTGAAGAGCGCCTGCCCGCCAATTTTATGCGGATTCATCGCTCTTACATCATCAACCTCGACAAGATTCAGGAGGTGAACAAAAACCGTGTCATCATGGATGCCGAGACATACCTGCCCATCGGCGACCTCTATAAAGAAGCCTTCCAAGCCTATCTGGACACGAAATATCTGGGGAAATAGTTTAGGGATTGCTGACAATGAGCAGCCCGTTGTCGGGTGTGTATCTCACATTGCGGTACTGCGTGAGGGCGTGGCCTTGCTCACCCTCTTTCACATAGCCAAATTCGCCATCGATGTTGTAGGTGCGCTGACATCTCGTACAGAGCAGGTCGGTGGTGTTCTGCTTGCTCCATTGCAAGTCGGGAATGTTGTCGCAGTTGGGACAGGTCAGATCGTAGCAGCGCAGCTGTCCGTAGACCGAGCGGCCGATGATGAGGCCCTGTTTGTAACCCATTGAGGCATAGCTGATACGCTCGCCGCTGATGGCCGTGTTCATCGTGAGGTCGAGATCGGTGGCGGCATAGGTGCCGCGATTTGGCGTGAGCAGCAGGTGGGGCACCCCGTTCTTATAAGTGGCCTTCACGATGCAGAAATCGCCGCCGCCAGAGGCTACCGCCCTCGTCAGCGCACTACTGGGGTAAATCGTGGTGTTGAACGTAAAGCGGCAGTAGGCCGACGAATAGATGTTGTCGGTCTCGCAGCCGCTCAGCGTCGCAAGTAGGATAATGAGAACGCACAAACGGCGCATCATTGGTTTAGGTCTAACAATTTCTTTTCTGCCTCAGCCACCCGCTCAAAGCCGAACTGCTGCATGTGACTGGCCATCAGCGCCTCGATGCGGTCGTTGCAAAGATTGCCTATCGAGCCCTCATGGGTGTGGTGGATGTCTTTGTGGGGTGTGAAGCGACCTGCCTCGATGTCGAGACCCACTTTCTTGTAGGCGTCGCGGAAGGGCATCCCCTCAGATGCGAGTCGGTTGACCTCCTCGACTGAGAACATCGGGTCGTAGCGAGAATCGTCGAGGATGTGCTCGTTCACCTCGATCTTGTTGATGATATAGGCCGTCATGCGCAGGCAGTCCATCAGCTCGTCGAAGGCGGGCAGGAAGACTTCCTTGATGATTTGCAGGTCGCGGAAATAGCCCACGGGCAGGTTGTTCTTGATGAGCGTGATCTGCTGCGGCAGGGCCTGCAGCTTGTTGCTCTTGGCACGGATGAGCTCGAAGACGTCGGGATTCTTCTTGTGCGGCATGATGCTCGATCCTGTGGTGCACTCCTTCGGCAGTTTCACGAAGCCAAAGTTCTGCGAGTTGAACAGGCAGGCATCGAAGGCCAGCTTGGCCAGCGTACCGGCGATGGAGGCGATGGCAAAGGCGACGCCCAGCTCCATCTTTCCGCGGCCCATCTGGGCATACACCACGTTGTAGTCCATCGTGTCGAAACCTAGCAGGTCGGTGGTCATCTGACGGTTCAAGGGGAAGGAGGAGCCGTAGCCGGCAGCCGATCCCAACGGGTTGCGGTTGGCGGTGCGGTAGGCAGCCAGCAGGAAGAGGATGTCGTCGGTAAGCGACTCGGCGTAGGCACCAAACCACAGGCCGAAGCTCGAGGGCATAGCCACCTGCAGGTGGGTGTAGCCCGGCATCAGCACGTCCTTGTACTGGTTGCTCTTCTGGATCAGCTCGTCGAAAAGCTCCTTGGTCGCCTCGGCCACAAGCTGCAGCTGATGACGGGTGAAGAGCTTCAGGTCGACCAGCACCTGGTCGTTGCGCGAGCGGCCCGAGTGAATCTTCTTGCCCATATCGCCAAGCTTGCGGGTGAGCATCAGCTCTACCTGCGAATGCACATCCTCGATGCCTTCCTCGATGACGAACTCACCCTTCACGGCCTGCTCATAGATGGCCTTCAGCTCCTTCAAGAGCACGGGCAGCTCGTCCTTGCTGATCAGTCCGATGCTTTCCAGCATGGTGATATGAGCCATCGAGCCCAATACGTCGTAGGGTGCCAGATAAAGGTCCATCTCACGGTCGCGGCCTACGGTGAAGCGCTCAATCTCGGCGTTGATCTCAAAATCCTTTGACCAAAGTTTGTTTGCCATTTTTCGTGGTCTCGTTTACAGTTTTTCCGTTATAACGTTATGACGAAATAACGTTATTCGTAAGGGATTTGTGCCAAAGCATCGGCCACTTTCTCCACGCCGTCCTGCAACGGACCGGCCACCATTGCCTTCAGCATCAGGGGGATGTCGGCCTTCATCGTCACCTTCATCTTCGATGTCTGCTCGTCGATGGGCAGCACCTGAATCCAAAGGTTGAAGGGCATGGGGCTCTGCTCAGCCTCGAATTTCACGCACTTCGGCTCTTCGCGTTCCACGATACGCATCGTAATCTGCCCGACTGGCGGCACGCTGACCGTCACCGTGTCGGTGTCGAAGCTGAAGTCCTGAATCTTGTCGGAGGGCACACGTTCGCGGACGCGCTCCAGATTGCTCAGGTCACTAATATTCCTGTAGACGTTTTCCTGGGGATAGGGAATCGTCTTGATACTGCTCTCAAACTTACTCATATCTTACCTCCTTCCCATTCTGCGGGGTTCTTCCTCCACTCTGCCAGCACGGGCTGCTCCTCGTCCTTGATGTAGCCGGTCTTGGCGGCCTCGCTGACGACGTGCTCGTAGTCGCTCAGGGTGTAGAGCGTGACGCCGGCCTCCTTGAATGCCTCCTCGGCCACAGGGAAACCGTAGGTGAACGATGCCACCATTCCGATCACCTCCACGCCGTACTGGCGCAGGGCCTCGACGGCCTTCAGGCTCGAGCCGCCTGTGCTGATGAGGTCTTCTACCACCACCACCTTCGCACCCTTCGGCAGCTCACCCTCTACCTGATTGCCCATGCCGTGATCCTTCGGCTTCGGACGCACATAGGCGTAGGGCAGGCCCAGCTCATCGGCTACCAGGGCACCCTGGGCGATGGCGCCCGTAGCCACGCCAGCCACAGCCTCGGCCTCAGGGAAATGCTCCTGAACGAGGTGGCAGAGCTCCAGCTTGACGAAAGAGCGCAGACGGGGGAAGCTGAGTGTCTTGCGGTTGTCGGTGTAGATGGGCGATTTCCATCCGCTGGCCCAGGTGAAGGGCTCGTTGGGTTGCAGCTTGACGGCTTTCACCTCAAGCAGTTTTTGTGCAAAAATCTTTTTGATAGTTTCCATGTGATGAAAATTTGCTGCAAAGGTACGATAATTATTTGAAGTAACGGAAGAAAAGACAAAGTTTTTTACAAGCAAAGGGGACCTCCTTGCGGAAGTCCCCTTATCTGTTTTTTATGAAGCTAATGCTTAAGTATTAGCCAAGGCTGATAGCCTCCGACGGACAAACACTAGCGCAGGTACCGCACTCTGTGCAGGCGTCAGCGTCAATCACGTACTTGTCAGCACCCTCAGAGATAGCCTCGACGGGGCACTCACCCTGACATGTGCCGCAAGAAATGCAGTCGTCACCAATTACGTATGCCATAATTCTTTCTGATTTGTTAAAATGGTTGTTAATACTAAAATTTGAGGGTGCAAAGATAAGAAGTTTTTCTTATTCCTACCAATATTTTGGTATCTTTTTTCTTTATTTATACGTTGTCGAAATAATCCCGATGGGTGTTTGGCAATTAAATGCGCTCTACAATATAATATTGTGAACGCTTCGACGTTATTACTTACAGAATGATGAGACGATTCATCAGTTTTCTCATGCTCGTCGCCGTGGCCACGATGGCTATGGCGCAGCAGCGCAAGGTGCAGAACAAGCCGTACATCGACTTGCGCCCCTTGCATTTTGGCATACACATCGGTTTGAACCTGCAGGATGTGGAGCTGCGCAATATAGGGCCGCAGTACACCCTGCTCAACGACAACGCCGAGCTTGAACAGCGCACGGTGCTGTGTGATGCCGACACATGGAATCCGGGCTTCAGCGTCGGCGTCGTGGCCGATATGCGTCTCTCGCAGCATTTCTCCCTGCGCTTGGCGCCTACCATGCATTTCGGATCGAAGCACTTGGTGTTCCGCGACTTGCAGGACCTGAACGATGCCGGCCAACCCCGTGAGACGTCGCAGGACATGAAGAACACTTACATTGCCGTGCCCATCGACCTGAAGTTCTCGGCCCAGCGATTCAACAACTACCGGCCCTATGTGATGGCGGGTATCAGCCCGATGCTCAATCTCTCCAGCAAAGACCAGGACTACACCCACCTGAAACGCTATGATGCCATGTTGGAGGTAGGCTTTGGCTGCGACTACTACCTGCCCTTCTTCAAGCTCATACCCGAGTTGAAATTCTGCTTCAGCCCTTTCGACACCTTCGACAAGAAGCATGTCGACGAGCTGACCGACGGCAATAAGCAGGCCTTTGCCCGCAGCATCGACAAGGCCTATAGCAAGATGATTGTACTAACCCTCTACTTTGAATAACGTGAAGAAACTCCTGATAGAGACATACGGATGCCAGATGAATGTGGCCGACTCGGAGGTCGTGGCTTCGGTAATGCAGATGGCTGGCTACGAGACTACCGAGAATATCGACGAGGCTGATGCCGTGTTCCTCAACACCTGTTCGGTGCGTGACAATGCCGAGCAGAAGATCTTCCACCGCCTGGAAGCCCTCGCCGCCCTGCGTAAATCAAGGCGCAGCAACCCTCCCCTTCAGGGAGGCCGGGAGGGGTTGATCATCGGTGTCCTCGGCTGTATGGCCGAGCGTGTGAAGGACGATCTGCTCAACAAGTACGGCGCCGACCTCGTGGCGGGTCCTGATGCCTACCTCTCATTGCCCGACCTCGTTGCTCAGGCCGAGACGGGCCACAAAGCCATCAACATCGAGCTCTCGACCACCGAGACCTACCGCGACATCGTGCCGCAGCGCATCGCCCTGGGCCACCGCATCGGCGGCTTCGTCAGCATCATGCGTGGCTGCAACAACTTCTGCCACTATTGCATCGTGCCCTATACCCGTGGCCGTGAGCGCTCCCGCGACGTGGAGAGCATCCTTCGCGAGGTGCGTGACCTGCGTGACCGCGGCTTCAAGGAGGTGACGCTGCTGGGGCAGAATGTAAACTCTTACTTGTGGAAGGTGGAGGGTGAAGGGTTGAAGGAAAATACAAATTTCCCACAATTGCTAAAGGCTGTTGCCGAGGAGGCTCCTGAGATGCGCATCCGTTTCACCACCTCTCATCCTAAGGATATGAGCGACGAGACGCTGCGTGTCATCGCCGAGATGCCCAATGTGTGCAAGCATATCCATCTGCCTGTGCAGAGCGGTTCCAACCGCATCCTGCAGCTGATGAACCGCAAATACACCCGTGAGTGGTATCTCGACCGCGTCGATGCCATCCGCAGCATCATCCCCGACTGCGGTCTCTCCACCGATATCTTCGTGGGCTATCACAGCGAGACGGAGGAGGATCACCAGCTGTCGCTCTCGCTGATGCGCGAGGTGGGCTACGACTCCGCCTTTATGTTCAAGTACAGTGAGCGACCGGGCACCTATGCCTCGAAGCACCTGCCCGACGATGTGCCTGAAGAGGAGAAGATTCGCCGACTCAACGAGCTCATCGCCCTGCAGACCGACATCTCGGCGCAGCAGAACAAGAAAGACGAGGGCCGTGAGTTTGATGTCCTGGTGGAAGGCTTCTCCAAGCGCAGCCGCGAGCAGCTCTGCGGTCGTACGGAGCAAAACAAAATGGTGGTCTTCCCGAAGGAAAACCACCATATCGGTCAGACCGTCCGTGTACGTATCACCGGCAGCACCAGCGCCACGCTCCTTGGCGAGCCTGTCTGATGAATCCCTGCCAAGGGGATTTACAAATCCCTGATCAATTGCTCTACCACGTGCGGAAAATGCTCCATTTCCAGCACGTGTTCTTTTGCGGCGATGTCGTCGGCTGTGTCAGAAGGGTCGAGGGCAACGTGGAATTGTGCGATAATGTCGCCGCCGTCGCATTGTGAGGTGACGTAGTGCACGGTCATGCCTGTCTCCGTCTCGCCGGCAGCCTTTACGGCCTCGTGCACATGATGTCCCCACATGCCCTTGCCGCCGAACTTCGGCAACAGCGACGGATGGATGTTCACCATCCGGCGAGGGAAGGCATCGACGAGATAGTCGGGCACCAGGGGCAGGAAGCCGGCCAACACCACGAAGCCGATGCCGTACTGCTGCATCAGGGGCATCACCACTTCGGGCTGCTGCAGCTCGGCCTTGGTCACCACCACCGACGGCACACCCAGCTTGCGGGCACGCTCCAGCACGTAGGCGTCAGGCTTGTTGCTGACGACGACAGCCACACGAGCCACGTCTGAGTCGGCGAAATGCCGGATCAGGTTCTCGCAGTTCGACCCGCTGCCCGATGCAAAGACGGCAATGTTCATCTGTCGCTATTTGTTTACTGGTTATTGGCAAACGCTGCCAGGATCTTGTCAGCCGTCTGTTGCATCTCCTCGCTGCTCAGCTTCAGCTTCTCGCGACGGAAGTCGGCGTCGGCCTCGCTCTGCATGGGGATGAGGTGGATGTGGGCATGAGCCACCTCGAGGCCCAGCACCACCTGTGCCACCTTCTTGCAGGGGAAGGCCTGCTTGATGGCGATGGCCACGCGCTTGGCAAACTGCTGATAGCGTGCCAGCTCGTCGTCGTCCATGTCGAAGAAATAGTCCACTTCGCGGCGAGGGATGACCAGCGTGTGGCCCTTCACCAGCGGATTGATGTCGAGGAAGGCGTAGAACTCGTCGTTCTCGGCGCACTTATAGCTGGGAATCTCGCCAGCTGCAATCTTTGAGAAAATGTCCATGTCGTTTTTTGACGTTATGTCGTTATTGACGTTATTGTCGATTTTGTCGTTATTTCGTTATACCGTTATAACGTTATACCGTTATTACGAAATATCGAAAATTGATCACCCCACCGTAATCTTCTCGATGCGGAGCTTGATGGTGCCGCGGGGAATCTTCACCTCCACCTCGTCGCCCACCTTGTGGTTGAGCAGGCCCTGTGCGATGGGTGTCTGGATGCTGATCTTGCCCTGGCGCAGGTCGGCCTCGTTCTCGCTGACGATGGTGTAGGTCATGCGGGCCTTATTGGCCAGGTTGGTCATCTCCACCTTCGACAGGATCTGCACCGAGTCGGCGCTGAGACGTGATGTGTCCACAATCTTGGCCTCCGAGATGGCCTGCTTCAGCTGGTTGATCTTTGATTCCAGATGAGCCTGTGCCTCCTTGGCTGCTTCATACTCGCTGTTCTCGCTCAGGTCGCCCTTGTCGCGTGCTTCCGCGATGGCGGCTGACGCCTTGGGACGCTCAACGCCCTCCAGACGCTTTAGTTCGGCTATCAAGTTGTCATAGCCCTCTTGTGACATGTATGCCATTTTTATTACGATTTACAATTTTTACGATTAACTATTTGTTGTTTAGAGTCTCGTGTTTTGGGTTCGTCAATAAAATTAAAGAATCCCGGCCGTTTCCTTAAGCCGGAATCCTTGTTCTACTAAAGATTTGTTGTTCTGGGTGCAAAGGTATGCCTTTTTCCCCTTTTGTCAAAACTTTTCGCGTTAAAAAACGTTTAGTCCAAAATCTTCATCAGTTCACGCATACCCTCAGAGGCCCCTTTCTGTATCTGTTTCACGCAGCCTCCCACGCTGATGGGATTGGGGTCGATGAGGTAGATGGGCACGCCAGGACGCACATAGTGGAAGAGTCCGGCGGCAGGATAGACATTGAGCGAAGTGCCGATGATGATGAAGATGTCAGCCGTCTGGGCCTCCTCGGCGGCAATGCTGATGTTGGGCACGGCCTCGCCGAAGAACACGATATAGGGGCGCAGCAGCGAGCCGTCGCCAGCCTTCGTGCCAGGCTCCACCTCGCAGTTCTCGGGCGTGAGCTGCTGGATGTAGCGTGGATCGTCGACGTCGCGGCTCGAGCACACCTTCATCAGCTCGCCGTGCAGATGCACCACGTGGGTCGAGCCGGCCATCTCGTGCAGGTTGTCCACATTCTGTGTCACCACCGTCACGTCGTATTTCTTCTCCAGCTCAGCCACCAGCTTGTGGCCTTCGTTGGGCTTGACGCCCCAGCACTTCTTGCGCAGCATGTTATAGAAATTTGTCACCAGCACGGGGTCGGCTTCCCAGCCCTCATGCGTAGCCACCTGAGCCACAGGGTATTCCTCCCACAGGCCGTCGGCGTCGCGGAAGGTCCTCAGTCCGCTCTCCACCGACATGCCGGCTCCAGTCAGTACAACGATTTTCTTCTTGCTCATCTTTCTAAGGTTTTTTAAACGCTGCAAAAATAGTGCTTTTCAGCGAAACATCCAAATTTTTCAGTAGCTATTTCGCAAAGACACCTTTTTCCCCTTCATGATATACAAGCCCTTCGAGGGTTGGGCCATGTGGCGGCCTTGCAGGTCGTATACGTTTCCGTTTCTTGTTTTCGTAGCAAAGTTTCCGTCTTCGTCTTCGTTTTCGTTTTGGTTAATAAAGTGAATCCCCGTTGTCCCTTTGGCAGGCATGAAGATGACGGCACCCAAGGAGGGGTTGTCATGCTTGTGGAAGATGACGCCCTCAATCTGTTCCTCCGTCTGCTCGCTCACGTTCCAGGTGTTGCCCTGGGCATAGACGGTGTTCGTGGAGTTGTTGTAGAGGTCGTAGAGCACACCACCGTTGCCGTTGTTCACGAATACATTATTACCAGGGTTATAGTCGGCGCTCGCGGGGTCGACATCGATGCGGCCGAGGTTGGCCTCCTTGCCTCCTACGAGGGTGACGCCCCACAGCGAGCCCTCGATGTGGTTACCCTCAATGTAGGTGTGCTGCAGGTAATAGGGGTCATAGACGTTGATGCCGCTGCCGCCGTTCATCGCGTTGGTCTCGTGGCAGTTGTCCTTCAGGGTGTTGTTGCGTATGACGGCCTTCTGCCAGCAATAGGTGGCAAGGCCGAAGCGACAGTCGGTGATGGTGTTGTTCTCGATGAGGGTGTTCAGCTCGCCTGCGTAGTTCATCAGGTTGGCCACCACGATGCCGCCCACCATCGTCTTCTCAGGATCGCCCTCGATGGTGCAGCCGCGAATCACCACGTTGTCGGCTACCGTGAGGTTGAGCTGAGGCGTGTTGCCGTTGGCCTGTCCGTTGCAGTAGAACTCGCAATTCTCGATGAGCAGAGGGTTGCGATAGTTGGCCGCTCCTGCAATGGCGGCCTTCTTGTTGAACGAGAAGACGCAGTTGGTCACCTCGAAGGGAGCCCCGTCGGTGCCGATGGAGAGGGCAGCCTGTCCGATGGCGCCGTTGTTGTTGTAGAAGGCGCATTTGTCCACCTTCAGGCCCTTCGCCGACATGTTGCGCAGGCCCACATAATAGAATGTGCAGTTCTGAAACACCGTCTGGCTCTGCTCATTCTTCATCACGATACCTACCGGACTGACATAGTCGGCATCGTCGAAGGCGCTGTCAAAGGTGGCACCCTTCGTCAGCTGGAAGTCGGCTTCGCCCTCGATGACGAAGGTCACGTTGTCGTCGAAGAGCACCGTCACGTTGTCTTCCATCACGAACCTGTCGCCCACGGCGATGGTGTCGTTGGCAAGAAGCGTGTAGATCACCTCGCCGTCGTCCTCGTCCACATATTTGTCTACGCCTGTGTTCTCCATCTGCGACAGCAGGTCCAGCGTATACGTCTTTCCGTCGCCTGCCGTCTTGATTCCCTCTGCACTTGCTTGCTGTACGGCAGCTGCCAGCAGGCATATCATCAGCATTTTCTTCATTTTCTTTTGTCTGTTAAGGTTTCGAAATGAGGCTGCAAAAGTAGAAAAAATTGCGCTAACGACAAAATTATCTCCTGTTTTTGTCACACATTATATAGTATTTCACTCGATTTAGATAGCTTTCTCACGCTCAAGAATGCAAATAAATTTGTATTCTCTTCGCTTAATCGAAATTTTACACTATCTTTGCAAGCGAAAGGCAAAAAAATACGTATGCAGAAAGTGTGTAAGGCGATTCGGGCAAGGCTACAAGCATACATCTTATTATATGTAGCCGTGGCGGCTATGATGATTGGCTGCACGGGCAAAGGCTCCCTCCCTTTTGGGAAGGGCGGGGGTAGAGGTCACGTGCCGCAGGCGAGTGATACGCTCTACACCGAGGAGGCGGCGATGGATGTGTATGGTACACAGCCGGAGCGGGCATTAGTGATTATCGACTCTGCAGAGATTGTGGGCAACCTGACGAGGGACCGTGCCTCATTGCTACGAGCGAAGGTGTTTTGCCTGACATGCGGAGAGGAACGGCTCGACACGGCGCGGCAGATTTGCGAGGCTTTGTTGCAGAGCGATTTTGTGAAGGACGCCCCTGAAAACCGTGAGCCGGTGCTCGACCTGCTCGTCGCCATCTCCCGCAAGAAGCACGACAACGAGCAATGGCTGCGGTGGTCGACGGAGAAGGCTACTTTCTGCCGACAACAAGGCAACGAGACCGAAGCCCTTCGCACAGAGGCCGAGATTGGCATCATCCTTACCCATCTGGGGCGTCAGGACGAAGGTTTGACAAAGCTTGACGACGTGATCCATCAGCTCGACGGTACGCGGAAGTTCAACGAGACCGATGCCTGCATCATCGCCCTGAAGCGCAAAATCAACGTACTTCAGGAGCATGAATGTTATGCCGAGATTATCGCCCCGGCAACACTCATCGTTGAGAAGATGAACGACTATGAGCAGCATCCCGGCGACTTCCATGACGGCACCTACCGCGAGCCTGCAGCTGCCGATGT
>JAGAAJ010000045.1 GCA_017615355.1 Prevotella sp. | reverse complement strand
GAAGGAAGCCATCCGTCTGGCCCATCAGAATATCTACAAGTTCCACGAGGCGCAGCGCTTTAGTGAAGTGCGCGTGGAGACGCAGCCGGGAGTCGCCTGCTGGCAGAAGAGTGTGCCCATCGAGAAGGTGGGACTCTATATCCCTGGTGGCACAGCACCGCTTTTCAGCACCGTGCTGATGCTGGCTACTCCGGCAAAGATAGCCGGATGCCGCGACATCGTGCTCTGCACACCTCCCAACCGCGAGGGAAAGGTGAATCCTGCCATCCTCGTTGCAGCACGTGTGGCTGGTGTCAGCGCTATCTACAAGGCTGGCGGTGTACAGGCGATTGGTGCGATGGCTTATGGCACAGAAAGCGTGCCCAATGTGTTCAAGATCTTCGGCCCAGGCAATCAGTATGTGATGGCTGCCAAGCAGCAGGTGAGCCTCGGCGACGTGGCCATCGATATGCCCGCAGGTCCCTCCGAAGTCTGTGTGCTGGCTGATGAAAGCGCCAATGCCGCCTTCGTGGCTGCCGACCTGTTGTCGCAGGCTGAGCATGGTATCGATTCACAGGTGCTGCTCATCACCACCAGCGAGCCGCTGCTCGCCGATGTGCAGGCTGAAGTAGAGCGACAGCTCGCCCTTCTTCCTCGTAAGGACATTGCCCAGAAGACCCTCGACAATAGCCGCATGGCGCTCGTCGGTTCACCCGATGAGATGATGGCCCTGAGCAATGCCTATGCTCCTGAGCACCTCATCATTCAGACACGTGACTACAACGAACTGGCTGCAAAGGTGGTCAATGCCGGCAGCGTCTTCCTCGGCCCTTATGCTTGCGAGAGTGCCGGCGACTATGCCAGCGGCACCAACCACACGCTGCCCACGCATGGATATGCCACTGCCTATAGTGGCGTCAACCTTGATAGCTACTGCCGTAAGGTCACCTTCCAGCATCTCACTGAAGAGGGCGTGCGCCGCATCGGTCCTGCCGTAGAGCTGATGGCCGAAGCCGAACAGCTCGACGCCCACAAGAACGCGATGACAATCAGACTGAAAAGCTTATAACATGAAGCCATTAGAACAACTGATAAGACCCAACATCTGGCGTCTTGCACCATACAGCTCGGCCCGCGATGAATACTCCGGCCACGAGGCCCATGTCTTCCTCGATGCCAACGAGAGCCCGTACAACACGCCGATGAACCGCTATCCCGATCCCTTGCAGCGCGAGCTGAAAGAGCAGCTGGCTGCGGTGAAGGGCATCCCTGCCAACTACACATTCTTGGGTAATGGTAGCGACGAGGCCATCGACCTGCTCTACCGTTGCTTCTGCCGTCCTGGTGTCGACAATGTGGTGGCTATCGAGCCCACCTACGGCATGTATCGTGTATGTGCCGACATCAACGATGTGGAGTATCGTCCTGTTTTGCTTGACGAGCATTTCCAGATGCAGGCCGACAGGCTATCAGCTGCCTGCGATGCCAAGACGAAGCTCATCTGGATTTGCAGTCCCAACAATCCTACAGGCAATGATATCGACCGCGAGGAGGTGCTGAAGGTCATCAACGAATTCCAAGGCATCGTTGTCGTTGACGAGGCTTATAGCGACTTCTCACGCCAGCGCCCTCTGCGCTTTGAGTTGCCGCAGCATCCCAATCTCGTTGTGCTTAACACGATGAGCAAGGCGTGGGCCAGTGCTGCCATTCGTCTGGGTATGGCTTTCGCATCGCCTGATATCATCAGCATCTTCAACAAGGTGAAGTATCCCTACAACATCAACCAGCTGACACAGCAGCAGGCCATGAAGGCTTTGGAGGCTCGCTTCGATGTGGATGCCTGGGTACAGCTCATCCTGCAGGAACGCTCGCAGATGATGACTGCTTTCCGCCAGCTGCCCATCTGTAAAGAGGTGTTCCCTTCGGATGCCAACTTCTTCCTTGCACGTGTCACCGATGCACAGGGCATCTACAATTACTTGGTGGATCGCGGCATCATCGTGCGCAATCGCCATCGTGTGCAGCTTTGTCAGAACTGTCTGCGCATCACTGTCGGCACACGAAACGAGAATACCGAGCTGCTCAGTGCTCTGCGGCAGTTCGCCTGACCCTTTCCTACCTTTAACCTTTTAACTAATATCCTTTCTATGAAACTACGCTTTTCGATACATTACCGTACGGAGTGGGGACAGCAGATGACTGTGCTCATCAGCTATCATTCCCACGATGGCTTTGTTCGTCAAGACCGCCTGCCAATGCTTACTGACGACGGCGACTTCTGGACGGCAGAGACCGTTGTGCTGGAGAGTCGTCGCAGTCCCGTAGAGGCCTTCTCATATATATATATTGTGGAGGATGGCGAGGGAAAGGAGCTGCGCCGCGAATGGAACGGTGTGCCCCGTCTCTATGCCTTTGATTCCTCAAAGACGTTTATCCTGGCTGATATCTGGCGAGACCTGCCGCTGCCCGCACATCTCTATAGTAGCGCCTATCAGGTGACCTCTCACCTCACTCTTGCCTCGCAGCTCTCACCACTCACGCTTCCGTTTTTCCGCAAGACGGTATTGTTCCGTGTTTCTGCGCCGCAACTGCTGACAGGCCAGTCGTTAGCCGTTATTGGCAGTCATCCTGCTTTGGGCTCATGGAATCCTATGCGCTATATGCCGATGGTGCCTGCAGGAAAGGGCGACTGGATGCTGACGCTGAATGTCGACTGGCTGGGACTGCCCTTCGAATATAAATATGTGGTGGTAGACGAAGAGAAACACGAGCTGGTGGCTTGGGAAGAGGGAGATAATCGCATTTCTCCTGATGAGTTGAACGATGGCGAGGTCTACGTCGCCTATGGTGAGCCGCTGCGACTGCCCGAGAAAACCTGGCGTGCTGCCGGTGTCTGCGTGCCCGTCTTCTCCCTGCGCTCTGAGCAGAGCTGTGGGGTGGGGGACTTCGGCGATCTCTACCGCTTCATCGACTGGGCTGCCGAGGTAGGGCTGAAGGTCATCCAGCTGTTACCCGTCAATGATACGACGGACACCCACCAATGGGGCGACTCCTATCCCTACAACATCATGTCGGCCTTTAGGCTTCATCCGCATTACATCGACCTCAATCAGTTGCCTTCCTTAAAGGATAAAAAGCGCATGACGGCCTTCCGTCGCCAGCAGCGTGAGCTCAACGCCCTGGGCTATAGCGACTACGAAGCCGTCGACCGAGTGAAGACCGAATACCTGAAGACCCTCTACGAAGAGCAACAGTGTGCCGAGAAGTTCTCCTTCTCGGAATACATTCAGCACCATCTGCACGAACAGCTGAAGCGTGCTGCCGACCACGCCCGTTCCTTGGGCATCATCCTCATGGGTGACCTGCCCATCGGCGTCAGTCGCAATAGTAGCGAGGTGAAGGAACATCCCACGTTCTTCCATCTTGACGGACAGACAGGAGCCCCGCCCGATGCTTTCTCTCAGCAGGGCCAGAATTGGGGATTCCCCACCTACAACTGGCAGGCGGAAGGCATCGAAGAGTGGTTTGACGAGCGCCTGCACAACATGGAACAGTATTTCGACGCCCTGCGCATCGACCACGTGCTGGGTTTCTTCCGTATCTGGGAGATTCCGCAGGAACAAATCTATGGCACCTTGGGACATTTTTCGCCGGCATTGCCTTTGACTGCAGGCGAGATAGAATACTTTGGCCTGTCGTTCCGTCGTGATTTCCTCACCCGTCCCTTCATCAACGACCGCGTCGTCGACCGCCTCTTCGGCATCCATGCACAGTATGTGCGCGACACCTTCCTCGTTCAGAAGGCTTATGGCCTCTACGACCTGAAGGATGAGGTGAGTACACAGCGACGGGTGATGGAGTATTTCGAAGGACGAGGTGATGAGAACAGCCTGTGGATTCGCGATGCCCTCTGCCGTCTTGTGGCCAATGTGCTTTTCCTCGAAGACCCGCGTCAGCCCGATATGTTCCATCCGCGTATACAGGCTTGGCAGGAACCCGTCTATGATGCGCTCTCTTCCGAAGAGAAAGAAGCCTTCATGCGCATCTACAACCATTTCTTCTATCAGCGTCACAACATGTTCTGGGGAAAGACGGGCTATGACCGTCTCAGTCGTTTGCAGCAATCCACGCACATGCTGCTTTGCGCAGAGGATTTGGGCATGTTGCCTGACTGTGTACAGCCTGTGCTCGACAGCCTGCGCATCCTCACCCTTGAGATTCAGCAGATGCCGAAGCAGGCAGGGGTAGAGTTCACCCACTTGGACGGCAACCCCATTCGCAGCGTCGCCACCATCACCACGCATGATATGGCTCCCCTTCGTCTCTGGTGGCAGGAACAGCCTGAGCGTGCCCAGCGTTTCTACACCACGATGTTGCAGAAGCAGGGACGCGCTCCTGAGCAGTTGCCTGCTCATCTGGCAGAGGAAATCATCGCCCGCCATCTCTATTCGCCCTCTATGCTCTGCATCCTCTCATTGCAAGACTGGCTGGCGATGGATCATGAGCTGCGTGCGAAGAATCCGCGTGATGAGCGCATCAACACACCCAGCGATGCCTACAACCGCTGGCAGTGGCGGATGCACCTCACCATCGAACAGCTGATGGAGGCTGGGCGATATAATAAGAAACTGAAGACGATGATTACTCGCAGTCGCCGGCAATCATAATTCAAAGTTCATAGTTCATAGTTCATAATTGTACTCCGTATATATCTTCGACCTCGACGGCACCCTGCTTGATACGCTTGGCGATCTGGCTGCTGCTGTGAACTATGCCCTGCGTAGACACGGTTTACCTGAGCATAGCATCGACGATGTGCGTAGCTTTGTGGGCAACGGTGTCCGCGTGCTCATGCAGCGTGCTGTGCCCGATGGTGAGGCTAATCCGTTGTTTGAAGAAGTGCTTGCTGCCTTCCGAAGTTATTATTTGGAACATTCGCTTGACACTACGCGTCCCTACGACGGTATTCCTGAACTCCTTGCGGAGTTGCGCCGTCGAGGCTGTCATACCGCTGTGGTGAGCAATAAGTTTGATGCTGCCACCAAAGAGCTGTGCCGTTATTTCTTTGCCGACACCATCGAGGTGGCTGTAGGTGAGCATGAGGCGGAAGGCATCCGCAAAAAGCCTGCTCCCGATACGGTGGAAGAGGCGCTTCGCCAGTTAGGCGTTACAAAGGAAGGGGCAGTTTATGTGGGCGACAGCGACGTCGACATTCTCACAGCCCGTAATGCCGGCCTGCCCTGCGTTAGTGTGCTCTGGGGATTCCGCACTCGCGAATTCCTGCAAGCTCACGGCGCAACGACCTTCATCGAAAGTCCGCTCCAGCTCCTATAGAAAAACGTTAAAGAGACTACTCCGCAATCAGACCGGCATCCTTCCATTGTCCAATGAGCGCCTCGGCGTCTTCTTGGGCTTTTTCATTGCTCACTTCATACTCTTCGGTAAGGAGGCTGACGAGCATATCGGCATCGAAGTCCTTGTCCTGGATGTTTTTCCAGAGATAGGCGGCACTCTCGTTGAGACTGATGATACGGCTGAAGTCGATGTTGGAGAGGCCTTCTGCTACGATGATGTTCTCGCCGCAGACAGTTCTCAGGTTGAATCCTTTCTTAACTTTCATTTCTTATTGCGTTTTAGAGATTGCGGAACGTGTGGGTGAAGGGCGAAGAGCAGATAGCGGCGCAGGGGTTTGAGACGTGTCCACAGCCAGGAGTAGGTGCGCCATTTGCGGCCTGTGGTCATGTCGGCCTTCTCGCGTCCTTTTCGCAAAAAGCCTACAGCCTTGGCCCTGATGTCCTCTTTGCTGCAGTGCTCATATCCCAGATTGCCGTCGCCCATCAGCGTGACGGCACCGTCGCTGCTGATTGTGTCGATGCGATGCAGCACATAGTGACCAGGCTGTATCTCGGCCAGCACAGCGTCGCCTTTGCGGCAGTCGTTGCCAGAGACAAGTTTCAGGATGGCCTTGTCGCGTCCGTCCTCGAGGAAAGGCCTCATGCTGCGTCCGCGCAGGTTGATGGTGGCCGTCTTGTCCGGATGCTGTTTCAGTTCGTCAATCACCAGCGGCAGGAACACATCGTTGGGCAGATACATTACGCTCTCTTCCATCCCTCAGTTAGTGTTTGGTATGACAGTTGTGCTGCCTCTTCATCGGGCAGGCAGTGAAGGGTATAGATAGGTGTCGTCTCGATGATGCGGGTGATGGCATCGCACAGCAGACGATAGGTGCTCTCGTCCCATTTCATGCTGGAGCAGGCGGGTAGGAGAGAGGCGAAGGCTTCGATGGGCGACAGGCGCTCGATGCTGTTCTGTGGAGCACGTTCTATGCGTGTGACGGCTCCGAGACGTGTCTTGCGGTTGCGATAGCAGGGCGTCTTGCCGCTCCAAGGTGAGCCGAAAAGATAAGGTGTGCCGTCGATGATGCGGATAATGGGGTTGTCGTCGTTGAGTAGCTGCGCACCCTCAATGTGCTTCAGCCACAGCGAGGTGTGGGTGCTCTTTCCCGTCCCGCTGGCAGCAATAAAAGGGAAACCGATGCTCTCCTCTTTCCTCTCTCCTCTTTCCTCTTTCCTCTCTTCGATCATCGTGGCCGAGGCGTGGATGAGCATCGTCTGATGATAGGCGCCGGCAAAGGCGAAGGTCATCATCAGCGCGTTGTTCAGGCCGAAGGAGCGCATCGTCCAGTCGCCGTTGAGGGCACAGCGGCAATGGGTGAACTTCTCGTTGGCGATAAGCAGGCAGCAGTCGTTGCCCATGATGTCGCGCACGATGTACTGGTAGCCGCCGTCGGGCAGCTGGTGCACGATGGTGTCGCCGTTGCCTGTGTCGAATTTCCTCACCAGCTTCTTCTCCTTCGCAGGGCGCAGGCTGTCGTCTACGTCCATTACAAAGAGGTGTGAGGTGAGTGGTGAGAGGTGAGAGGTGGATGGTGGAGTGTTGATGGTGAAAGGACGAAACGACGGCAACAGTCCCATATTGTTCTGGCTGTCGTCGTCGTTGAAATTGATTCGGATGTGGTGTCCGGCAATGCAGAAGCAGTGGCTGCTACTCATCCTGCTGTTCCTCCTCCTGCTTTACTGGCTGAAACTTGAAGTCAGTATCCATGATGTATCTCACGTCGAAGTGCTCTACTCCCTTTTTGTCCTTGCCATAGAGGCGCTTCATCTTCTGGTATTTCTTCTCCAGCTTCTCGCGCTTGGTGGAATAGAAGACGATGCAGGTGCGGTTGGGAGCCTGCTGCTTGTCGCGCAGGAAGGTACGCAGCTGGTTGGAATAGACATCGCGGTCTTGCAGGAAATTGTTCTTCGACTCTATCCAGACGCTGTCCACGATCTGTATGTTGGTGAAGTGCACGATGGTGTCGGTAAAGGCTGCTGCCATACCGAACATATACATCTTCTCCACCTGTTGCTTCTTGGCGCTTGCCGTTCCTATGCCCATCATCAGGCACAAAGCGACAATGATATATTTCTTCATTCTTTTAATGCTCAATTCTTGATTCTCAATGACTCACTTTCCCAAGTAACCTTTCAGGATGTTGTACTTGTTGTTGTTGCGCAGGTTGCGCAATGCTTTCTCCTTGATCTGTCTGACGCGCTCGCGTGTCAGGCCGAACTTCATGCCTATCTCGTCAAGCGTGAGCTCCGGCTGGCCGATTCCGAAGAAAGCCTTCACGATGTTGCGCTCGCGGTCGCTCAGCGTCTTCAGGGCCTGTTCCACCTCCGTCTTCAGCGACTCGTCCACCAGCGTGCTGTCAGTTTCAGGGATGTCGTCGTTGGGCAGCAGGTCGAGCAGCGAGCCGTCGTCGCTCTCGCTGAAGGGAGCGTCCATCGACACGTGGCGGGAGTTGGCTGCCATCGCCTCGTCAATCTTCTCCACAGGCAGGTCGGTATTGGCCGACAGCTCCTCGGCCGATGGCTTGCGTTCGTGCACCTGCTCAAACTTATTGGCCGCACGGCTGATCTTGTTGACAGCTCCCACCTGGTTCAGGGGCAGGCGGACAATGCGGCTCTGTTCGGCCAATGCCTGCAGGATGCTCTGCCTAATCCACCATACGGCATAGCTGATGAACTTGAATCCGCGTGTCTCGTCGAATTTCTCCGCAGCACGCAGCAGTCCCAGGTTGCCTTCGTTGATGAGGTCGGGCAGCGACAGCCCTTGATTCTGATATTGCTTGGCTACCGATACCACAAAGCGCAGATTGGCCTTGACCAGTCGCTCCACCGCCTTGCGGTCGCCTTGGCGGATGTGCTGTGCCAATTCAATCTCCTCCTCTATGCTGATTAGCTCTTCTTTACTGATTTCCTGCAGATATTTCTCCAGGGCCTCGCTCTCACGGTTCGTTATCGATTTGGTGATTTTGAGCTGTCTCATTTTGTGTGGTTTCAGGTATTAAAGCGTTTCAACCTGCAAAGATACGAAAGAGTTAAGAGTAAAAGCTAGGAGTTGGGAGTTATTTTCCGTCGTTTAAACTTTTTTAACTCCCAACTCCTTGCCTTTGCCGTTTTTGTCCGGCAAACAGCTTTATGCTCCTGATTCCTGACTCATCATTCGCCCAGCTCTACCACGAAGGTCTTCTTCTTGCCTGTCGGGTAGATGCCCTTGATGATGAGCACGGGATCTCTTGAAGTGCTCACGTCCTTGACGATGGCATCCAGTTCCTCGGTAGTGCTGACGGGCTGGTCGTTGACCTGACGGATGACGAATCCCTTCTCGATGCCGGCATCCTTCAGTTTGCCGCCCTTCACCTTGATCACCTCGAGGCCATATTGTATGTCGAGCTGTTCTTTCTGCTGCTGAGTCAACTCGCGGAAGTCGGCGCCCAGGATATCCAGGTCGGCGTTCTTCACCACCTGAGTATTGCCCTGTTCGTTCTTCAGCGTGACGGTCTTCGAGTGTTTCTTCTTATCGCGCAGGTAGACGATGCTCATCTTCTCGCCGGGACGCTTCTGGGCGATGATGCCTGTCAGGTCGCCGAACTTCGTCACCTTCTGGCCGTCCACCTCGATAATCACGTCGCCCTTCTGCAGGCCGGCCTCCTCGGCAGCACTCTCTTCCACCACCTTGTCCACGTAGATGCCTTCCATCGTGCCGAGGTCCACCTCGTTGCCCTTCTCCTTCTCCTGGTCCACATAGTTCTTCACGTCAGTGCCCATGATGCCGAGGATGGCACGCTGTACGGTGCCGTATTCCTTCAGGTCGTCCACCACCTTGTTCATCATCGTGGTGGGGATGGCGAAGCCGTAGCCGCTGTAGCTGCCCGTCTGCGAGTAGAGCATGGCGTTGATGCCTACGAGCTGTCCGTTGGTGTTCACCAGCGCACCGCCCGAGTTGCCGGCATTAATGGCGGCGTCGGTCTGGATGAAGCTCTCCACGCCGTTGGCACCCAGCGTGCGGGCCTTGGCCGAGATGATGCCTGCGGTCACCGTATTATTCAGTCCCAGCGGGTTGCCGATGGCCAGCACCCATTCGCCCACCTTCACCTGGTCGCTGTTGGCAATCTCGATGGCCGGCAGGTTGCGCCCGTCAATCTTGATGAGAGCCAGGTCGGTCGTTTTGTCAGTACCGATGATACGTGCGGAATATTCCTTGTTGTCCGACAAAGTGACAGTCAGCTCGTCGGCGCCCTCCACCACGTGGTTGTTCGTCACGATGTAGCCGTCGCTGCGGATGATCACACCGCTGCCGGCAGCCGTGCGCTTCGGTGTCTGCACCTGACGCTTGCGGGTACCGTTGTTGCCGCCCTGTCCGCGTCCGAAGAATCCGCCGAAGGGGTCGCTGAAGAAGTCCTCAAACGGGTCGCTGTATTCCACCGTCTGAATCTTCGAGTTCTGGGTATTCTTAATATGTACTACTGATGGCAGCGCCCTCTCTGCGGCATAGGTCAGGTCGACGGGCTGCGCCACGGGTACTGCCTGCACGTCGGTCAGGGCAGGAAGCGTAGGCTCCGTTACGGGTTGCGGATGGGTAGCTGCGTTGGTGCTGCTGAAGGCAGCGATAGCAAAGACGATGGCAGCGAAACTGGTGCCAGGTACTAAATAGCTGAAGAATTTTTTCATATTCGTATTGGTTTTGTTAATATCTGTTTTCCGTGCTATAAACACCAATGCAAATATAGGGTAAAATGATGTAAAGCAGACAAAATGTCAGTTACTTTTCTTTCATTTTAACATTTTCAATTCTTCCTTTAAACTCTGTTTGCGAGCCGCCGCCCTTATTTTACATTCGTTCAATCACTTAATTTAAACAAAAATTGGCAAAAGGCAGGAAGGTAGTTATGAATTTACAGACTTCATTTTAATACACATTTTCGTAAGGTCGTCGCTGGGCTCAGCATCGCCGACAAAATCCTCCACAGCCTTGTGTATCGTCTCTGAGGTCTGACGGGCATCGCCCAGATCCTGCTTGAGCAAGGCCTGCAGGCGCTCGTCGCCAAACTGCTCCTGGTTGATATTCTCTGCCTCGTTGATGCCGTCGGTATAGACGAAGAGGGTTCTCCCGTGCATGTCGTCCACTTCCTCGCCCTCGAAGTCAAGCTCAGGCCATAGACCGATGGGGGCGTTGGACTCCATTTTCATGTATTCGCCGTCGAGCAGGGGCGGATTATGGCCTGCGTTGCAGAATTCCATGTGACCAGTCTTGAGGTTGATAAGTCCGATAAACATGGTGACGAACATTCCCTGCTCGTTGTCTTCGGCCAGCGCATGGTTGAGTCGCTTCGCAATGACGTCGGGCATCAGGCGACCGTCCACCAGCGTGCGGAACATGCGTGTGACCTCAGCCATGAAGAGGGCAGCGGGCACACCCTTGCCGCTGACGTCGCCCACGCAGAAATACAGCAGGTCGTCAATCAAGGCGTAGCCATAGAGGTCGCCGCCTACCTCCTTGGCAGGCGTCATCATGGCATAGATGTCTATGTCCTTGCGCTTGGGGAATACGTGCGGCAGCATGCGTTTCTGTATCTCGCGGGCAATGCGCAGCTCGCTCTCCATACGCTCCTTGGCCTTGGTGGTTTCCTCCAGCTTGTCGTAGGCTTCCTGCAGCTTGTTGTTGAAGCTCTCCAGTCGTTTCAGCTGCTTCCTGCGGCGATAGGCGAAGATGCTTAGAAACACGATGAGAAGGGCTGCTATAACGCCGCCTGATGTCAGCAGCAGGCGTTCCTTGGCCAGCTGCTGTTCCTTCGCCTCGTTCTCGGCATAGGTGATGGCCAGCTCGGTGTCAAACTCCGTCATCTGCGTGCGCACCTCGGCCGACTGGATGGAGTCGATGACTTCCCTCGTGCGCTTCTGCCAATAAAGGGCCTGTTCCAGATTGCCCATGTGCTCGTAGATCTCAGCCTTCTGCGCACATTTGTTCTGCAGGTGTATCAGCGTGTCCGTGCGTCGCAAGGCCAGCTCCCATTGCTTGCGGTTCTTGGCCTGATAGACGGTGAGCAGCTCGCCGAAGATGCCGCCCTGACCGCCATACTTCTCTATCAGTTGCTCACGCTCCCTGTAGGCCTCCTCAAAGCCGATGCTGTCGCCCTGATTGTAGCGCACCAGGCATTTATATGTCCATGCCGTCACCTGGTTCATGGGAATGATGTTGGGCTCGTCCAGCGCCTTACGGGCATACGACTGCACGGCGTCATAGTCTTTCTTCCTGAGTGCTATCTCGCAGAGCCCCAGGTAGATGGGAGCGCCGCTTTCGTCGGGGAAGTATTCCTCCTTCAGCTCAATGGCCTGCTTGAAACTCTTTTCTGCCAACTCGTAGTTGCCCGACATCTCGCGGATAGAGCCCAGGGTGAAGGTGGCGAAGTACATGCCGATGTTGCTTTCACCGTCCTTTGCATGATGATACATCGAGTGAGCCAGTTTGACGCCCTCCTTGCGGTCGACGTACTCAAACATGTAGAGGGCCTCGTAGCTGCACGCCCTGTAGTATGTCTCGTCGTATTTCTTCTCCGTAGCTTCCTTTACCGCCTTCACGGTTTCGAAATATTTCTCCGTCTGTCGCGAGCTGTAATAGCGGAATGCATCGTCCGTCAGCTGCTGGATGTCAGCCGGCAGATGGTCTACAGCCCAGGAGCGTGTAGCACCTATGGTCAGCAGCAGCAATGTAAGGAAAATCAAATCAGCAGTCTTTTTCATAAGCGAATCCTTCCTGACAACGATTCTTATAGTAATCAACGATGCAAAGATACAGACTATTTTTGAAATGAGCAAATTATCTGCTTAAAACAATCATAGTGGAACATTCGCCAGGCCCTGATGTCCTCACTCATGAGTGTCGATACTCTTCAATTGAGATGACGGTGCTATAGCCGCCAACCATCTTTTCGCCCTCATGACGGTCGATGCCGGCATAGCTCAGACTGCTATCCTCATAGCGTTTGAACTTATAGACGGCATCATTCATCAGCGCTTCGTTGAACACATTCAGACTTACCAACAATGCAAAGTCCTGTTTTGTCAGACCTGTTACACGTTCAAACAGTTTTGGTTCCAACTGCAGGATAACGTCTTTCAGAGAATATTCTCTAAAGTCCGTCAGATACATAAAAATAGGTATGCGCGTAGCGAACTTCATCAGTTTCTCCTGTATTTGGCGACGTTTACTCTTAATTTCCTTCTCTGCATCCGTCAGTTCTTTCTTTTCTTTAGGTGTAAGTCCTTCTTCATGATCCTTGCGAGTTTTCTTGATGGAATCACTCTCGTTGATAATGGTCTCGATGTCCTGATTCAGCGAACGGAAGCCCTCAATCTTCATCAGGGCAGCCATAGCCGCTTCATTATTCATCAGTCGCTGAAGCGTGAAGTTATCCACGTTTACCAACAAGGCACTCTCCCAACGCCGTGCCAGAAGTGTGGCCGACGTGTTGTTCATCGCCATATCGAGCACATCGCTCGCCGACAATGCTTTCATCACGCCGTTCTCATAGCAGAGTACAGGCAGGAACTTGATGAAATCATCGACACACTTCTCAGGATTCCCTTCTTCCACATTCAACTGGCAAGAGTAGTCGGCCACTTTACGCAAAGCTCTGTTAGGAGAGAAGTCGAACACATAACACACCTGCTTCAATATCTCCACTCGATTCGGATGTAGCCCGTCGCTATTGGTGATGGTCCAGGGTGATTGCACGCGGAATGCCGACTGGAAGTAAGTCTCTGGTGACGAGGTGTCGCGCAGCATGAAGATACCCGTCCACGGACGAACAGTTACGCCCGTTGTCAGTTTGCCACAGGTCAGCGTGATAGTTTTACAATGTAGTGGATCAGGATGCGACATAGCTTTCTCAACGGGAGGTAGCGCCTGTTGACCGATACCTGCCCGAGTACCTGCACAGACGATGACCCGATAGTCATGATAGAAGGTGTTCTGCAACTCTGTCAGCAGATTCCGCATGGCAAAGCACGATGCAACATTCGGCAAGAACCACAGCGTATGATTCATGTTCGTATAGAGGTCACCATTCAGGAATGGCAAAGGTGGCTTGCGATTACCAGCCTTCAGATCGTTAATTGATGTAGGCAGATACTGTCCTCGCAACATGTCGAGCCACTTCTGTACCTCATCGTGATGTTTGAATATGGCATCTTCACCTTTACCCTCTGCCTCGAAAAACGAGTTCAAATCAAACTCATCAAACTCTCCCTCCTCGGCCACTCGCGATATTTCAGCAGGCAGCTGATAGGTCAGCAGCACCATTTTTGGTAGCGAGGCGTATGGATTATCTGGCTTGTCGCCCCATTCTTCTTTGGCTTTCTGCTCGTCAGAATATGTCCAGTTGTAAATCTGTTCCTCGATAAATTCTCCAGAGGCTATGGCACGGAAAGGGGTGCCTGAGAGATAGAGGTAATGATTCGAAGTGATAGGAATCAGGTCCTCGTCGAAGTAGTCGGGATTCTCAATCTCGCTGCCTAAGTCTTCGCTGACGCCAATCAGCTCCTTCGCATTCTCGCGCCAGGCACCATAGTGGTACTCGTCAAGCACGATGCAGTCCCAATTGAATTCCCGAGCCCACTCATGCTTCAGCTTCATGCCGCCGCTGGCCGCGTTTTTCCCAAGAAAGTCTTGGAACGAGCCAAACACCACCATCGGCTTCGTCTTGTCGGCGTGCTGAAACTGATAGTCGATGGTAGCCTCAGGATTTCTTGCAATAAACTGCCAGCCGTCGAAGTCCACATGCGTCATCAGATCCTCTTCCCAGGCATGAGCCACAGCAGGCTTGAAGGTAAGTACCAGCACTCGCGTCCATCCCATACGCTTGGCCAGCTGATAGGTAGTAAAGGTTTTGCCAAAGCGCATCTTACAGTTCCAGAGGAAGTGCGGAACACGCCCGTCTTCCAACTTGTAACTGTCAAAGTATGCTGCCGTCTTGTCAACTGCCTTCTTCTGTTCTGGGCGCATGCCAAAGGTCTTGTCGCGATTCCATGCCACATCTACCCTTTCTCTGACGGCAACGATGGCAGACCTAACCTGCTGAGGTGTACAGCGATACCATTCACCCTCTATGTTTTGGCATCCCATTTTTACCAGAGCTCGATGCACATCATGATCCATAAATGTCGTACCATCCTGTCGCATAGCTGATTCTTCTACCAGTATGCGATAAGGAGGCTCGCCCGGGCGTACAATATTATATTGCTGGCGCACCCGTTCCTGCACGCCAATCGTGGTATAGCCCACCTTCAGGATGCCCCTCAGGTTGGGGTCATACTTGTCTTCGTAGGCATAAATCATCGGAGCCGACTCCGACTTTTTAGGAAAATAGTTGTTATTGGTAGCCATAGACTTTTCTTTTTTTATTCCATTGGTCGTATCATCGATTCGATGAATGCGATTTCCTCGTCTGTCAGTCCATACTTTTTATAAAGTTCTTCATCCGTCCAGGGTTTGCTGAAGTCTTGCTGAGGTACAAACAGGAAACTATCTTTTGTGATGTGTATTGATGTTAATGCTTGCAATAATAAGAACCGGAATGTTTTCGTACATACATATCTACACATATTTAATGCTTCAGTTCTATCATCAAATGAACCCAAAACTAAATATGTCTCAGTACAGACTTCATTTGGAGCAAGAATCTGTAAAGAAGAAACAACTTGATAGTCTCCATTCTGTGTTGGCTTATTGCCGCCTGACATAGCATAAGTAATAATCACTTTATATTTCTTAAGAATATTCTCTCTATCTGTAATTTGTCTTTTAGGAAAGTAACCTTTACCTTGACTCGACAACAAAACCACATCGTCATTTCTTTCAATCTTTGATGTTCCTCGTTCATAACTTCTTATTGCAAAGTAGCTATATGAATATACTTTTTCGTCAAGTGTTCGCGAGCCTTTCAACATTTTTCTTACTATATGAACCGCAGTATTGTTTCTAACTAAAACAGGAAATTCTTCCAATGAACGGACTTCACAATCAAAACTTTCATTTTTTATTGAATTTCTAATTTCGCACATACCAGAATATTCCTTATCCCATAAGAAATAGCATACACCACCAGCAATATTTACGCCAGGAAAACAATCTGCGCTATTATTGTAATCAACCAATGTTTTAATATGACAATTGCTCAGCATATTCATTCGGAAAGAATCAAGTCCTTTTCCTCCCGCATACCATCTTGCTGGTATAATCATTGTCAAATATCTTGGCTTCAGTTTTTTTGCTTGTTCTACAAAGTAGTGGTAGAGTGGTTTGGCACTTGCAGCTTGCCCTCCATCACTCAGTTGATACGGCGGGTTGCCAATAATAACATCGAAAGTCATATTGTTATAAAGTTCGTTTGGGTTATTTGTGTGAATAAACTCGTAAGCGTGGGTCTCAAGATCTTCGCCTCGATCATAGACCTCCTGTGAAGCTCCGCAAAAGATACACTTGCCATTCTGCCACGTATGCAATATCTCATCAAAATGAATATTACCGTCGGCATCGTCAAAGTGCGAAAGACTGTATTTACAGCTGGCATCCTTCGAACAATAGAGACTACGGCGACTCATCAACGAAGTAAGACGGGTAATGGCAATGCCATAGAGCTGGTGGTGCATGATGTGGTCGATGCGGCTTTGAAGGTCAGGGATGGTATCAGCCAGGCCATCAATCAGTCGTTTGGCTATTTCACGCAGAAAGACCCCGCTCTTCGTACAAGGGTCAAGGAACTTGGTGTCAGGACTGCGGAACAGCTCTTGCGGTAACATGTCCAACATCTGGTTCGCCAGTTGCGGCGGCGTGAACACCTCATCGTTGCTCAGATTGGCTAAGCATGAGAGGACATCTGGATTGTAGTTATTCATAGTCGGAAAGTTTTAAGTAATCAGTTAAAGGATATTCCCGTTTGGGCAGATGTACAAAGGTCGGCTCGCCTGTATCAGCAAATAGCAGACCCTCTTCGCCAGCCTTTGGCTTGTCGTATTCCACATTTCGCAGAAGTTCTGCCAGTTCAAAGTCACGACGTTTCACTTTGCCATTCAATCCGATGAATGTCCATTCGCAAAAGGTGATGGGATTCCCGTCTTGTTGTAACATAGTCAGGGCATCGCCACAAAGAATGTTCTTTTTCAAAAGGAAACGGATGCATCGTTCTAACTCAGGAGATGCATCAGCAGATTGATGCTGGCGGTAGGTTTCGAGATATTGATCCAGCAAGCGGTTCCGGCATATCTCAACATTATCGGGCAACAGTTCAACGCCATACATCGAACTGACGGCCTGTGCTGATGCCCGGTCGTATTCATAACGGTTCTTGGAAAACTGTTTCCATACCGCCTTCATTTTCCTATTAAGGATTTCCACGAGGAAATTCCCATTACCACAGGCAGGTTCCAGGAATCGGGAGTCAATACGCTCCGTCTCTTCCTTCACCAAGTCTAGCATCGCATTCACCTCCCTCTTGGCGGTATACACCTCACCATGATCGGCCACACGTTGCTTAGATATTACCTGCTTTTCTTGCTCATCGTTCGTTACTGTCATTTGGTCGGATTTTAGCATGAAACGATAATGTGCAGATATAAAGAAAGTGTACCTCGCCCACATATGCCTTCCGCTGGTATCCGACCAAAGACCCGTAACGAAACATATGGAACGGGTACACCTTTATGCAAGGTGTATCCCGATTCCACGAGACTCGTTACATTATTCTGGTCGGAATTTGCGAAAGTCTCAATAGAATATAGATACAACTATCTATTCACCCACGAAAGTCATACCGCCACCCTGCACTCAGGGAATCATGACCTGAAGTCATGGGCCGATTTATCGACATATCGGCGATACTTGCTGCAAAAATACAAAAAGATTTTGAAACCAGCA
Organism: Prevotella sp.; assembly: GCA_017615355.1. Taxonomy (GTDB): domain Bacteria; phylum Bacteroidota; class Bacteroidia; order Bacteroidales; family Bacteroidaceae; genus Prevotella. The sequence continues at coordinate 20,038 of JAGAAJ010000045.1, read as the reverse complement.
CATTTTTGAAGAAAATTCTTCATCTATGAGCCAGCATATTTATTTGCTGAAGGGCAAGAGGGGAAACCGCTTTGTAAATAAATATTATCATTTTGATGTTCATGATGCATATATGAAATTTCATTTCATTCAAAAAGTGGAAATAAACCACAATCCATCACTTTTGCTTTCAACATTCTGAAATACAGAGCATTGAAGAGTGATGGTTTATAGTGATGGTTTTTTAAACCATCACTCCGATTTTTTGACTTTTTTTCTGGAAAAAATCAGCTGCATTTTTCTGATAAACAGGCTCTTTACGAATTTTTGGAGGCTCCAAAATTTGCTGAGGAGCCTCCGCATTTTGCTGCGGAGCCTCTAAAATTTGCTGAACAGCACTACTTGTAACGCCAAAAATCTTGTCAAAAAACAAGAAAAAGTGATGGTTTTTTTGAACCATCACTACAAACCATCACTCCTTAAACTATTGTAGCACAATAGGTTAGGAGCAAAAGTGATGGATTGTGGTTATTTTTCATTTTTTGAGTGGAAAAAATTATACGTCAACAACGTAAATTTTTATTATTCTGAAAACCAATAAGTTGCAAAATTGCTTTCTCGTGCAGAGCCGCAAAGTACGTTGAGTATGAACATTTTTGGTTCATACATTGAGGACATTTATGCAGTATAGATTATTATGGTTTAGGTTGACACATTACTGGCGCACTTCAAGCGGCTGCAAAATGTCATAAAAAACCTCCTGACGATTCTAAGGCATTGATCTTGCCTGAGCTGTTGATCAATATGTAGACACGCTACAGTCGTACATCGCAGGTACTCAGCAGAGGGAGTGACGGTGTTCCGAAACGGGAGTGACGGTGCTCAGGAGAGGGAGGCGGACTCGAGGAACTGCAGCTCGTGCATGAGCATCTCGAGACGGGGCATGGGGAAGCCGGCTGCGGCGGCTATCTCGATGGGACGGGCGTAGAGATAATGCAGCTCCATGTGACGGTGGAAGTCGTAGTCGAGGCGCATGGAGGGGGAGTAGGGCGTCATCTCGTCGGTCATGCTGATCATCAGGTCGGCAAAGCTTTCGTCGATGTTCTTCACGCCGAGATGCTGTGCGGCACCTATCACCTCCATCATCTGCTGGCGGATGAGTTGGCGCGTGGCGGGATGGCGTAGCAGCATATCAGTCTGTGTGTGCAGGGCTACGGTCATGCCGTTGAAGGGCATGTTCCACACGGCTTTCTTCCATCGGGCCTCATGATATTCCACCAAGCCTGCCTTCACGCCGGCGGCGTTGAAATCGGCGCAGACCTGCTGCAGCAGGGCCTCGTCGCGACAGGAATAGCCTGCCAGGTTGATCTGTCCGTAGCACTGGTGGTTGACGCGACCGGGCTCCGTCTTGGCCGAGCAGATGAAGGCCAGGCCTGCGGCGAGCTGCACATCGGGGAACATGGCCTGCACGTCTTCCTCGACGCCGATGCCGTTCTGAATGAGCACCACCAGCGACTGTTCGTGGAGCAGGGGAGGGAGGAGGGTAGTGAGTTTGTGGTTGTTTATCGACTTCAGGCACACCAGCACCACGTCGGCCTTGGGCATCTGCTTAGTGTCGTTGTAGACAAAGGGCTTATCCAAGTGGAACGAGCCGTTGCAGGAGTCCACCTGCAGGCCGTGCTCTTTCACATAGTCATAGTCGCTATGCAACAGGAAATGCACCTGCTGTCCGCTCTGTGCCAGCCGTGCGCCGTAATAGCCGCCGATGGCTCCTGTTCCGATAACTGCGTAGGTCATTAATCCAATATTTTATTTACAATTTGACAATTTACAATTTACAATTGATTTTGTAATGTTATTATTTTTCAATTTGGTTTTTCATTCTTCACGATAAATCGATAAATACTTCAAATTGACAAATAAATAGTAAATTGTAAATCGTCAAATTGTAAATCATTCATCATTTATTTTTTCTTCACGGGGTCGCAGGTGAGGCCGCAGCCCAGTTTCTTGAATATCTTCCGGTCTACCTCGCTGAGCATCACGGTGCTGTGCACCTGACAATGGCGCAGGAGGGGCAGCTGCTCAAGGGCGCGGCGGCACTGCTCATCATCGTTGGAGAGCACGCTGAGGGCCACCAGCACCTCGTCGGTGTGCAGGCGTGGATTCTTGGCACCCAGGTATTCGGTCTTCGTCTTCTGAACGGGCTCGATGAGGCTCTGCGGGATGAGCTTGGCCTCGTGGTCGATGCCTGCAAGATGCTTGGTGACATTGAGCAGCAGGGCGGCTGAACAGCCCAGCAGGGGCGACGACTTGGCGGTGATGATGGTGCCGTCGTCGAGCTCCATCGCGGCGGCGGTGTGTCCGCTTAGCTCCTTCTTGGCAGCAGCGGCTACGGTGACGCGACGGTAGGCGGTGGTGATCTTGGCCTGATTGAAGAGCATCAGGATCTTGTTCACCTCGTTCTCGTTGTCGGCACCCTCGGCCATCTTGTTCGTCGCATCGTAATAGCGGCGGATGATCTCTTCGCGCGAGGCGTTGCAGCACACCTCGTCGTTGCTGATGCAGAAGCCCACCATGTTGACGCCCATATCGGTAGGCGACTTATAGGGGCTGCCGCCGTAGATGCCCTCGAAGAGCGCGTTGAGCACGGGGAAGATCTCGATGTCGCGATTGTAGTTGACGGCTATCTTGTCGTAGGCCTCGAGGTGGAACGGGTCGATCATGTTGACGTCGTTCAGGTCGGCGGTGGCTGCCTCGTAGGCAATGTTCACGGGATGTTTCAGCGGCAGGTTCCACACGGGGAAGGTCTCGAACTTGGCGTAGCCGGCACGAATGCCGCGCTTGTTCTCGTTGTAGAGCTGGCTGAGGCAGACGGCCATCTTGCCGGAGCCCGGGCCGGGAGCGGTGACGATGACGAGCTCGCGCGAGGTCTCCACATAGTCGTTCTTGCCGAAGCCCTCGTCGCTGGCTATCAGCTCGACGTTGTGGGGATAGCCGTCAATCAGATAATGCACGTAGGAACGGATGCCGAGACGCTCCAGACGATGGCGGAACTGGTCGGCGGCGTGCTGGCCGTTGTAATGGGTGATGACGACCGAGCCCACCATGAACTGGCGATTCATGAACTCCTCACGCAGACGGAGCACGTCCTCGTCGTAGGTGATGCCGAGGTCGGCGCGAATCTTGTTCTTCTCGATGTCCTCGGCGTTGACCACAATCACGATCTCGATGCTGTCGCGCAGCTGGGCCAGCATCCGCAGCTTCGAGTCGGGCTTGAAACCAGGCAAGACGCGCGACGCGTGGTGATCGTCGAAGAGCTTGCCGCCCATCTCCATGTAAAGCTTGCCGTCAAACTGTGCGATGCGCTCGCGGATGTGCTCTGACTGAATCTTCAGATACTTCTCGTTGTCGAATCCTATCTTCTGCATATTATTAAAATGTACGCGCGAGGACTTCCTCCCGTAAAACAAAGTGCAAAGTTACAATAATTTTCCGAAAAACGAGGCTTCCCTTCGAAAAAAAATAACAAAGTTCCGCAGGAAACTGACGGCCATTTGTGAAAAAAGGTGTAACTTTGCTGCCGAAATGATGAAGAAGATTATTTTTCTGTTTTGTCTGCTGACGTCGTTGAATGTCGGCGCGCAACAGCAGCACAGCGATGCTGTGGACGATGTGTTGCAGCATGTTCCTATGGCTGCTGTCTACGGATTGAGGGTTTGCGGTGTGCAGAGCGATTCGCAGTCGTGGACGGAGTTTCTGGCCACAACGGCCTCTTCCTATATCCTGAGTGCCGGCACGGCTTATGTGCTCAAACACTCGTGCAATGAGTTGCGTCCCGACAAGAGCGACCGCCGCTCGCTGCCTTCTGGCCATGCCACTTTCGCCTTCGCTGGCGCTACTGTGCTGATGCACGAATACGGGCACTTGTCGCCCTGGGTTACTGTTGGAGGCTACACCCTTGCCACGCTGGTCTCAGCCGACCGTGTGCGCCTGGACCGTCATTATGTGCACGATGTGTGTGCTGGAGCTGCCATCGGCATCGGCGCTACCGAACTGACCTACTGGCTGAAGCGTAAGTTCATAAAGAACCGCAACATCGATGTCAGCTTTAACGGCCTCCAGTTCGATGTTGCGGTAAGGTGGTGATGGTTACAATAACCGTTAACCAATAACCGATAACCAATTAGAATTTTGCCATCTTGATGGCTACGATGGCGCACTCGTCGCCTTTGTTTCCCAGTCGACCGCCAGCACGGTCGCGAGCCTGCTGCATGTCGTTGGTGGTGAGCAGTCCGTAGATGACGGGGATGTTGCTCGTGGCGTTCAGGCGTGCTATTCCAGCAGTAACGCCCTGACAGATATAGTCGAAATGGGGCGTCTCGCCGCGAATGACTGAGCCGAGGATAATCACGGCGTCGTAGCCGTCGTTCAGCGTCATCTGGTGTGCTCCGTAGATCAGCTCGAAAGAGCCGGGAACGCGCTTCACGTGGATGTTCTCAGGCAGAGCGCCGTGCTTCTCAAGGGTGCTGACGCAGCCGTCGAGCAGCGCACCGGTAATCTCAGGATTCCATTCGGCCACAACAATGCCGAAGATCATGTTCGACGCATCGGGAACGCTCTGCGCGTCGTAGGCTGACAGGTTGCTTGTTGCCATCTTAGAGGTGAGTGGTGTGAAGTGAGAGGTGTGAACCCTTACTGCGACAGGCGCTCAATGTATTCGTCGATGATGTCGACGTAATAGGATGACTGAGAGATGCCGCTGATACCCTTGGCACGCTCATACTGCTTCACCTTCTTGTACATCTCCAGAGCCTCGGCCTTCTTGCCCTGAGCCTCCAGGATCTCGCCGGCCTGGATGTAGTAGATAGGACTCTGCAGGATATTGTCGGCCTTCTCGCCAGCCTGCTGCAGGGCTTTCACAGCCTCGTCCAGCTTGTTCACATGAGCGTAGGCGTTGCCAAGAGCAGCACGTGCTGCAGGCGAGATGATCAGGTCGCCGGCATCGTCAAACTTCTCCAGATACTTCACGGCCTCTTCCCACTTGTCCATGTGAGCATAGCACAGACCGGCATAGAGGTTGGCTACGTTGCCGGCAGGTGTTGAAGAATACTCGTCGGCAATCTTCAGGAAGCCCATGCTCTTCGTAGCGCTGTCGCCATTGAGAGCTGCAAGATAGTTCTGCTCGCTGAAGTCGTTCATGCCGCTCATCAATGCCTCCTCGGCGTTGTACAGGCTTGTCTGAGGAACGACGGATGCCGTCTGGGCCTCACGCAGCTTGGCTGCCTTGTGGTTGTTCCAGAAAACGATACCTACAATGATAGCCACGACAGCAATGACGCCGCCGATGATCAGGTTCTTGTACTTGAGGATGAAATCCTCTTTCTTGTTCAGGGCCGGCTGAGTCTCAGCGTTGGCCTTTTTTGCAATTTTTTCTGCCATTATGTGTTTTATTTTATTCTGTTTTCTTCTTAGGAAATTCGATTTGCGGGCGCAAAATTACTGAAAATCTCGCAGATAGTGAAATTTATTTCCCACTTTTTTTGCTTTTCAGCCCTAAAAGCTGTAAATTTGCACAAAATTTATGGTTTTAGAGCAACTTTCCATCGTCAATTACAAGAATATTGAGGGAGCCACGCTGTCTTTCTCGCCCAAAATCAACTGCTTCATCGGCAACAACGGGGCAGGGAAAACCAACGTGCTCGATGCTGTCTACTTCCTCAGTTTCTGCCATTCTGCCAACGGCAATCAGGACGCCCTCGCCATCCGGCACAATGAGGAGTTCTTCGTGATTGAGGGGAACTATTCTTCCTTTACCAATTTCTCACCTCTCACCTCCCAGCCCTCACCCCTGAAAGTGTTCTGCGGCATGAAAAAGGGGCAGAAGAAGCATTTCAAGCGTAATGGAAAGGAATATCAGCGCCTGTCTGAGCATATCGGCCTCATCCCGCTGGTGATGGTGTCGCCTGCCGACATGCTGCTGATCGAAGGCAGCAGCGAGGAGCGCCGCCGTCTGATGGATTTGACGATAGCCCAATGCAATCGCCCTTATATCAACGCCCTGAACCGCTACAACAAAGCCTTGCAGCAGCGTAATGCCCTGTTGCGCGACGAGGATCACGAGCCCGATGCACAGCTGATGGAGTTGCTGGAGGAGGAGATGGCGCGTCAGGGCGAGGAGGTGTCGGCTTGTCGCAGCGCTTTCGTCGAAGAGCTGACGCCAGCCTTCCAGCAGTTTTATAATACGGTGAGCGATGGCCACGAACAGGTATCGCTCAACTATGTGTCTCATTGTCAGCGTGGTCCGCTGCTCGACGTCATCCGTCGCGACCGCATGAAAGACCGCGCTGTGGGCTATTCCCTGCACGGCATCCATCGCGATGAGCTCGAGATTCACATCGACGGTCATCCCATGCGCCGTGAGGGCAGTCAGGGGCAGCAGAAGACCTTCGTCATTGCCCTGAAACTGGCCCAGTACGAATTTTTAAAGAGGAAAGAGGAAAGAGGAGAGAGGAAAGAGGAAAGTGACTTGCCCCTATTGCTACTTGACGATATCTTCGACAAGCTCGACGCACATCGTGTGGAGCAGATTATCCGGTTGGTGGCCAGTCAGCAGTTTGGTCAGATTTTCATCACCGATACCAATCGTGAGCATCTTGACCAGATCCTCTCGCATGGGGACTGCGACTACCGCCTTTTCCGTGTCAACGAAGGGCAGGTCAGCCTCTCTTCTGAGCTCTCGAATTCTTGAACTTCTTAAACTCTTGAACTCTTAAACTTCTTAAACTCCTGAATAATGTTTAAGCGAAGGGAACAACCTGTGGAGAAGCTGGTGATGCAGCAGTTGCGGTTTCTGGGATTAGAGACGCCGCTGCTGCAGAAACGTCTTGTGGAATCGTGGCCCGTTGTGGCTGGTGAGACGATTGCCCGTTTCACCACGAATGTTCGCATACAGAATCAGACACTCTTTGTCAGCCTTTCCGTTCCTGCCCTGCGCGCTGACCTGAGCATGAGGCGCCAGGAGTTCGTCGAGCGGCTGAACCAGCATGTCGGCGCACAGATTATTGCCGACATACGATTCTGCTGATTTCGCCTACCTTAAGTATAAAATTGCGGCCTTTGCCGACATTTATCAGCACGTCAGCATCGGTAGCTACGACGTTGCTGATAAGGATGCCGCGCAGGTCGTAGAGGCTGATGCGGGTGCCTGCAGCAGCGCCACTGACGCATAGCTGTCCATCAGTCCAATTCCACGTCCAAGGCTTCGTGTCGATGCTGGCGATGTCTGAGGGGTCGGCTACGATTGGCTTGATGTCGAGCCTTGCACACTCGGGCATAGATAGGGTCAGCGATGGGCCTGCTATCTTTCGCTTTGTCACGGTGCTATCCGCCTCCATCTGGGTTATCTGCCAGCCTATCACCTCCATGTTGCCGCCAGCTTCTCCCTCCAAATCGATGCTGCGGCCGGCGAAGAACTGACCGTCGAAGGTGCCTTCCGACAGGCGAACATTGTTGAATGTGATATTCACGTCGGGCGCCTCTTCCCTTTCCCAGTTGATTGTCATCGGAACGGGCGAGCCTAACTCGTAGAAGTCGGCCAGCTGCTGGTAGAATATGGCGTGGCGCTGTGACAGCCAGGTGTGCGCCTTGTTCAGCTCGTCGTCATAGTTTGGCCACCAGCGGTTGATAAGCTCGCGGTGGTAGGGATATTCGTATTTGATTTGGTCGTACATCGTGTCCCACAGCTGGCGAATCCTCCGCTCGCTGAGGAAGTCGCCCATATAGATGGCTGTACGGTCGATGAACATGCGGCTGAAGTCTTGGTCTTCCATCAGCCGACGGAACAGGCGCGTGTTGTTGCTGCCGTTGGCACCCCAGTTTTTCTTCTCGTCGTAGTCGGGCGAGTAGAGCCACTCCAGTATCTTGTAGTCCACAGGGTCGTCGTAAATGCCCATCGTGTAGTCGCAGTCCTTCGCAATCCAGCGCCAGCGACCATTCTCTGTCCTTGGCCGCCACATGATGATGTTGTTGCCGGGAAAGTCGAGATTGCAGAAAAAGAGGTTCAGGGCCATCAGGTTGGCAAACTCTCCGCAGTCCATCCATTGCTCATATTCTGCCATTGTGTGGCCATGCTCCTGGAAGAAATCCTTGAAAGCCCTGTAGGCGTCCCATGTGCCCTCTTTCAGGTCCCACCAGTTCTCGATGAGGTCGATGTCCTCCAACCCGTCGTAGTGTGTGTAGATGTTGTTCTCGTTGCCTCGCTCGCGAATGTTCAATATACAATGATAGCGGCCATTGATGTAGACGATGGCGGGTCGCCAAGCCTGCCAGTCGAGGTCTTGATAAGGAGCCATAGAACGTTGCACGATGGCATCGCGCATATAGAGGTAGTCGAAGTCGTTGCCGGCATTGCGAAGCACCAGCGACTTGAAATCGGTGACTCCTGGTCGTTGGTCGGGAAAGAACTCATAATCAAAACGTTTCGTCCCAAAGCGTTTGTGGGCATAGATGGCCATCGATTTCTTCGCGGCCCAGCGAGAGGCGGCTCCTGAAACTCGTGTCTCGCAGAGCTGGTTCAGGTTGCTGGGCGTATTCTCGCCATCGAAGAAGAACTCGATGTTGATGGGACGCCGCCAGTCGCTCTTCTTGTCGGTGGTGTTGTTGGTAAAGATGCCTGTGCTCTCACTATTCAGGTAACTGTTGTTGGTAACGATAGAAATGACGGGAAGCGTCAACTCTCGTGGGAAGTAGATATAGCTCTGGGTGACAGAGCGTGGCGACATCCATCCCTCGCAGAACGGACGCGCCCTGATGACGCAGGTGCTGCTGATGGTGATGGAATCAGCATAGAGATTGCTATATTTCGTAGGCTCGCTGCCGTCTAAGGTGTAGTAAATCTCTGTCCCTTCGGGTGTCCCGTCGGGCATAGTGAGGGCGAGTTGAAAAGAGGGACTGTCGGTAACTACGCGGCCTGTCTGGCTGAAAAGCGGGTCGCCCAGCAGGTGGTCGTGGTCGCAGATGCCGCCATAGTTCGGGCCGCCAGGCGTGGGGCGCAGCTCGTAGCCCCATTCTTCACTCCCGTCGCTGCTTCGCCCGTAGCTGATATTCGGCGCAGGCTGTTTCTTCAATCCTGTGACCTGATCTGCAATCTGCCCGTCGCGGAAGAGGTAGACGTCACAGCCCTTGCCCGACTCTAAACGGAAGTCGGTATGCAGGTCGCTGCCCACCTTGTCGCAATAGATGAGAACGCGATTGCTTGGATGGACAATCCTGTCGGGCAATGGCCAAGCCTCAGAGGCATTGGCTGTGATGCCGATGCAATAGCGGTTGAGGTGTATGGTAGTCGTGCCTGCGTTGTACAACTCGACCCACGAGTCGGGATAATCCTTGAGGTCGTCCATCACGCAGTCGATATTCGATTGCATCAGCTCGTTTAGCACGAGGCTGTCGGATGCCTCTTCAGCCATACTTCCTATAGGCATGAGCCACAGCATGAGCAGCAACGTTAGGATGAGGCTCTTCAGGTTGTTCATGCGGCAAAGTTATGAAAAAAAAGCGAAAGACAAGCTTAGTGTCAGAAAAAATGCGTACATTTGCAGCAAATTCTTACTTATCATGATGAAAAAACATCTCATCCCATTAGCATTGCTGCTAACCACAACGGTTGCAGCACAAGAGAAGACGGAAATCACCGAGTTTAACCTGGCAGGGCCTTTTGCTGTGAGCCAACCTTTCGCTGTCGATACCGTCAACGTGGGTGGCAAGCAGTTTGACGAGACATCGCTGCTTGAGGCATTGCCTCATGATGCCGTATCCACCTCGACTTGGCAGGCCGGCCTGCTGCCTTCACTCACCGAGTCGAAGAGTGTGGGCGTGCTCAGCTTCTTCCTTAACAACAGCGACTTCGTGAAGGGTACCATCAATGTGGAAGGCCCTTCGAACTATAAGCTCTTCATCGACGGTAAGGAGGCAGGCTCTGATTTGAAGTTGGCGCCTGAACACCACACGCTGGCCGTGAAATTCCTGGCACAGCCCAGCGATAGCGACAGCATCCGCGTCACCATCGATGCCAACCGTCTCGTTGCGCCTACTCTGGACAAGGCGCATCCCTATATGGTGCACGATCTGACCGACGGACGGCGTGTACGCGGCATCAGTCTCTCTGCCGACGGACTCTATGCTTTTGTGAGCTATCAAACCACTGAGCGAGGCGGACAGAGTCGCTGGGAGTATGAGCTGCGCGATGTGAAGACGCAGCGCATCATCAGCCGTCCTACGCAGAGTATCCGCTGGATGCCTCGCACGTGCGCATATATAGAAGAGGTGTGGGAGGACGGAAAACGCATGCTCTACAAGGTGGAGCCTTTGACGGGACTGCGCAGCATCTTTGCTGCCGGTGTGCCGAAGGGTGGCTATTCCGTCAGTCCTACGGAGGATTATCTCATCATTACTGACGAAGAGGAAGGACCGAAGGAAGACGAGGAAGTGTTCGAGGTGGTGGAGATGGACGACCGTCAGCCTGGATGGCGCGACCGCAATTATTTGATGAAGTTCGACCTCAGCAGCGGCATTGCCCAGCGCATCACCTTCGGCACGAAGGGTGAGCATCTCTACTCCATCTCGCCCGATGGCCGACAGTTGCTCGTGGTCTCTTCCTACAGTCGTCTGGCTATGCGTCCTACGGAGGTGCAGGATTATTATCTGATTGACGTTCAGACATTAAAGGCCGACACGTTGATGCAATGCGTTGGTTTTCTTGGCGGGGCGCAGTTCTCGCCCGACGGGAAGCAGTTGCTCTTCGAAGGCACGCCTGAGGCTTTCGACCGCATAGGCTGTCAGTTGCCCGCCGACGTTACGCCGAGCATGACTGAGAACGAGCTGTTTCTCTATGATATCGCCACGAAGCAAGTGACGCCGTTGACCAAGGACTTCAATCCATCTGTTGAGAATGTTGACTGGTCGTGGGGCGATGGTCTTGTCTATTTCTCTGCTGAAGACCGCGACTATGTGAACCTCTTCCGCCTCAATCCTGCAACGGGGCATATTGACAGGCTGCCCTTGCCTGGCGACTATGCCTACCGCTGGGATTTGGCCGCACATGCTCCCACGCTGGCCTATCTGTCGTATAAGACGATGGAACCCGCGTCGGCCTACATCACCCATCTCAATCCGAAGAATCCTAAACCCATCAAGACGCAAATCATCTTCGACGGCAATACTGCACTTGGCGATGCCCAGTTGGGCACCTGTCAGGACTGGAATTACAAGAATAGCAATGGCGATACGGTCTATGGCCGCCTTTACCTGCCTGCCGATTTTGATGCCACGAAGAAATATCCGCTCATCGTCTACTATTACGGCGGCTGCTCGCCTGTGAGCCGTTACTTCGAGTCGCCCTATGCCCCGCAGATGTGGAACTCGCTGGGTTATGTGGCCTATATCCTCCAGCCCAGCGGCGCTACAGGCTTTGGCCAGGAGTGGGCATCGCGTCATGTCAACACAGCTGGTGGTGGCACCAAGGGCGGATCGCCGGCTGGAGACATCATCGAGGGCGTGAAGCAGCTGTGCGCCGAGCATCCCTTCATCAACGCCGAGAAGATTGGCTGTATGGGTGCCAGCTATGGCGGCTTTATGACGCAGTATCTGCAGACGCAGACCGATATCTTTGCCTGTGCTGTCAGTCATGCCGGCATCGCCAACCACACCAGCTATTGGGGTGAAGGCTACTGGGGCTACAACTACAGCGAGGTCAGTATGGCCAACAGCTATCCTTGGAGCCACAAACAGCTTTATGTCGACCAGAGTCCGCTGTTCAATGCCGACAAGATTCACACGCCGCTGCTTCTCCTTCACGGCAATGACGACACCAATGTGCCGCTTATCGAAAGCCTGCAGATGTTCACGGCCTTGAAGCTCCTGGGTCGTGAGGTCGCACTTGTCGAGGTGGAGGGACAGAATCACCACATCACCGACTACGGTAAGCGTGAGAAATGGCTGGCCACGCAGATGGCCTGGTTCCAGCGTTGGCTGAAGGATGATCCCTCGTGGTGGGATGCCCTTTATCCGAAGAAACATCTCTAAATCCTATAGGCCACATTGGTCTTATTGGCCCTATTGGTTCTATGACCTGCAAGCAATTGTCCTTCAATGACCTGGCCATCACCCCTGCCGACATCTATGAGCAGATGGGCTATGGTGATGCTGTACCTGACGAGCAGACGCAGCGTGAGACACAGGCCCTGATGGACGAGGTGCACCGCTGGCTGAGGCCGCAGTTTTGTTTCTTCGTCAGTCGCAATCTGCCTGCTTTTCACATGGGCAGCATCATTGAGCAACAACTGCGAGGCAGCGAAGCCTACGCCCTCTTTATCTGCACGGCAGGTGTAGAATACGAGGCTTGGCAACAGCGGCTGAAGGAGCTGGAAGATATGGTGCGTGTGTACATAGCCGATGCGATGGGCAGCGTCATCGCTGAGAAGTGTGCCGACAGGATGGAGGAACATCTGCAGCAGAGCATCGACAAGTTGGGCTGGCATCACACCAACCGCTTCTCGCCTGGCTACTGCGGCTGGCACGTTTCAGAGCAACAGTTGCTCTTCCCGTTGTTTGCTGGCCAGACTTGTGGTGTGTGCCTCACCGACAGCTCGCTGATGGTGCCAATCAAGAGTGTCAGCGGTCTCATCGGCGTAGGAAAAGAAGTCCGCAGGCTTGACTATACCTGCGGACTCTGCGAAATGCATCAATGCTATAAGCGTCGGAAGAAGTAATCTCTCACCTCTCACCTCTTACTTTTTTCCACTTTCCTCTCTCCTCTTTCCTCTTTCCTCTTACTTCTTACTTCTCGCCTCTCACCCCTAACAACTGCTTTGCTACGGCAACGGCGCTGTTGGCGTTGTCGCTATAGCCGTCGGCGCCTATCTCGTCGGCAAAGCCCTGTGTCACAGGTGCGCCGCCCACCATCACCTTCACTTTGTTGCGGATGCCAGCAGTCTCCAAGGCCTTGATGACCTCCTTCATATAGCCCATCGTTGTGGTGAGCAGGGCGCTCATGCAGAGGATGTCGGCTTCATGTTCGCGGATAGCCTCGATGAACTTGTCGGCAGCGACGTCGATGCCGATATTGATGACCTCGAAACCGCAGCCTTCGAGCATCGATGCCACGAGGTTCTTGCCGATGTCGTGAAGGTCGCCTTTCACCGTGCCGATGACCACCTTGCCCAACGATGTCCTCGTTGTGCCGGCCATCAGGGGTTGCAGCTCTAGCAGGGCACCTTTCATGGCTCGTCCCGCCATCAGCAGCTGTGGCACAAAGGCTTTGCCCTCTTGGAAACGACGTCCCACCTCGCTCATGGCGCTGATCATCTGGTCGTTGATGAGTGTCTGCGGCTCCATTCCGGCAGCAATCGCCTCCTTGGTGGCAGCTATGGCAGCGTCGGTGTCACCAGAGAGAATGGAGGAGAAAAGGGAGGAGTTTGAGGAGGCGATAGCCTCTTTTCTAGTAGGACTAGAAGTACTAGTATCACTAGTATGACTAGTTCGACTAGTATGACTAGTGTTACAAGAAAAGTCAGAAATATCGGCTCCTTGCCTCAGAGGCGACAGCCGAATCCCTGGCACGGGCTCTATGCCCTTCGCCATCATGGCAATATGCTTGTCGGTGGTGCCGCAGCAGCCGCCGACGATATTGAGATGATGTCCTTCTAGCAGAGGCCACAGGTCGTGAAGCAGGCTCTCGGGCGTCTTTGTGTAGCGGCCATTGGCGTCAGGCAGTCCGGCGTTAGGATAAAAGCTGACACGTGTGCCGAAGCGGGCCAGCTCCTTGACGAGCGGTGTCATCTGGGCCACGTCGGTCACGCAGTTGATGCCGATGGAATAGAGGTGAGAGGTGAGAGGTGTGAGGTGAGAGGGTAGGGGTGAGAGTTGAGAAAGGAAATCGAGGATGTTCTGTCCCAGCATGTTATAGCCGTCGGGCGTGGATACGCTGAAGCTGAGCATCAGCGGCAGCTGCGGGGCAACCTTTCTGGCGGCCTCGATAGCTATGCGGGCGTTCTCCACGTCGAAGATGGTCTCGATGAGCAGGGCATCGATGCCGCCGTCGGCCAGCGCCAGTATCTGCTCCTCGTAGGCGTTTCTCAGTGCAACGGCAAACTGGTCGCGGTTTGCTTTCCCCTCTACGCCTATAAAAGTGCGGCTGGTGGGACCTATGCTGCCGGCTACAAATCGGGGCTTGTCCGGCGAGGAGAATGCAACGGCGTATTGACGGGCGAGTCGTGCAGCGGCCAGATTGATGTCGCGCACGTGCTCCTGCAGACCGTAGTCACCGAGGGAGATGCGCTGAGCGTTGAACGTGTTTGTCTCGATGATGTCCGCACCGGACTCCAGATATTTCTTGTGGATGCCACCTACGATGGCTGGAGCTGTTAGCACGAGCACGTCGTTGCAGCCCTTCAGGTCGGTGGGGTGGTTGGCGAATGGCTTGCCGCGATAGTCCTCCTCGCTTAGCTTGTGCTGCTGAATCATCGTGCCCATCGCGCCGTCGAGGAGAAGAAGACTCTCCTGCTCGGTCAAAGGATGCTTGCAGGGCAGGGAGGGGTTGGGGGAGAGACTATTATTCTTATTTTCCACTATTTCCATCGCCTTTTCCACCTCCTCTTCGTTATGGAAGTCCATCTCGATATGCACGCCGTCGGTGCCGATGGCGTCGAGCAATGGGCGCAGCTCGTCGAGTGTCACCCAGCAGGCCATCACACTCTTGCCGGCGTTGAGGATGCGGCGATAGAGGTCGTACCACTTTGGACTGCCGCCCTGCGGCTCGCCCACGCCGGGTGTCCATTGGATGGCATTCAGCTCGTCAATCTCCAGCAGCGCGTCGAGATGGCGCATAGCGCCCACGCCGTCGAGATGATAGAGGGTATAGGGAATTCTTTGGCATTGCTCGCGGATGAAAGGCTGCACGAAGCGACGGTAGTCGTCGGTGCTGATCATCGTCGAGATGTCGCTCTGCAGCTTCGTCATCTTGCCAGGAGCCCACGAAGAGAAGTAGCAGAAAGCCATCTCGTCGCCTTCGCGGATGATGTCGTAGAGCTCGTCGAACACCTGGAAGTAGATGTCGTTGATCTGCTGCATCTGTCGCTCCACCACCTCTGGCTGCATCACCGTGTCCATCAGCACCTGGTCGGTGCCTTTCAGGGCGGCCAGCACGTCGAGGCCCTCCATCAGGTCGGGCATCCCCACATAGTAGTGTCCCTGCGCCTTCTGCTTGCAGGCACGCAGCAGTTCCTTGTGCAGCAGCCAGTTAGGATGCTGCGGGTTAAAGACGATGTCGTCAGTAAACTGCGGGTTGGGATGAATCCAGATGGTGTCCTCGCCTCCCTCGAACACACCGCCGAGGATGGCGGCCAACGAGCCGGGCCCCAGCTGAGTATTCGCCACAGGCAGGATGTCGGCCTTTAGACAGGAGTGTGCCACATACCAGTCGAGATATTCGGCGCGCCATGCAGGGTCAAACCATCGCTGGTTCAGATCTTTATAGGGCTTCGGCTGGGGCACGTCGGCATGTGGCTTCACGCCCTGTTGGAAGTGCTCCCACATATTGATGACGATGCCCTTGTGGCTCCACCAGTCGACGTATCGCCGTTTCGTTTCTTCAAGATTAGTTTTCCAAGTGTTCATAGATGTGGCAAAGTTACGAAAAGTTGAGAGAAATACAAAAGGAAAACTCATTTTTCTGGGCAAAAAACGAAAAAGCCCCCGAAATCGGGGGCTAAACGTAGATTCGTCGCTTTCCTAAAGGAATCGGGAAATTACTTGTTCACCTGGAAGCGGGTGTCGCCGTCCTTGAAGAAGGCGTTGATCTGCTTGGCGGCGGCGATGCCGGCATTGATGTTGGCCTCGGCCGTCTGGGCGCCCATTTTCTTCGGGGTGGAGAAATAGCGGCCTTCGAACTTGGCGAACTCTTCGTTGGCATCGGGCATGATGTCGGTGACGAACTTCAGGTCCTCACGCTCTGCCATCAGCTTCAGCAGCTCGGGCTCGTTGATGACTTCCTTGCGGGCGGTGTTCACGAGGATGCCGCCTTTCTTCATCTTGCCGACGAGGGCGTAGTTGATGCTCTGCTTGGTCTCGGGCGTGGCGGGGATGTGCAGGCTGACGACGTCGCAGGTCTCGAAGAGTGCGTCCTGATTGGCTACGGCGTGCACACCGGCCTTCTCGATGACCTCTGCGGGGCAGTAGGCGTCGAAGGCATAGACATCCATGCCGAAGCCCTTGGCGATGCGGGCCACGTTGCGACCTACATTACCGAAGGCGAGGATGCCCAGCTTCTTGCCGAGCAGCTCGCTGCCGCTCTTGCCGTTGTAGAAGCCGCGGACGGCCATCACCAGCAGACCGAAGACGAGCTCGGCCACGGCGTTGGCGTTCTGTCCGGGGGTGTTCTCAGCCACTACGTTGTGGGCGGTGGCTGCGGCGAGGTCGATGTTGTCATAACCGGCACCTGCACGAACCACAATCTTCAGCTGCTTGGCTGCGTCGAGCACCTCGGCGTCGACCTTGTCCGAGCGGATGATCAGGGCGTCGGCATCCTTTACTGCGTCGAGCAGCTGTGCCTTCTCGGTATATTTCTCCAGCAGAGCGAGCTCATTGCCGGCTGCCTCTACTTCTGCCTTGATGCCATTCACAGCAGCTGCTGCGAAAGGCTTTTCTGTTGCTACAAGAATCTTCATAACTTCAATAATACTTAATGTTTTGCCTCAAATTCCTTCATGCAAGCTACGAGGGCGTTGCAGCCTTCGATGGTCTGGGCATTGTAGCAGCTGGCGCGGAAGCCGCCGACTGAGCGGTGACCCTTCACACCGACCATTCCCTTCGAGACGGCGAAGTCGAGGAACTCCTTCTCCAGCTCTTTGTACTCGTCGGCCATGACGAAGCAGAGGTTCATCAGCGAGCGGTCCTCCTCCTTAGCGGTGCCGACGAAGAGCTTGTTGCGGTCGATCTCGCCGTATACGATCTCGGCACGCTGCTTGGCCAGCTTGTCCATAGCCTCCAGGCCACCCTGACGCTTGATCCAGCGCAGGTTCTCGAGGGCGCAGTAGATGGGCACTACGGGAGGTGTGTTGAACATCGAGCCCTTCTCAACGTGTGTACGATAGTCGAGCATAGTGGGGATGGGACGCGGGGCCTTGCCCAGCTTCTCGTCCTTCAGGATGACGATGGTCACACCGGCCATCGAGAGGTTCTTCTGTGCGCCGGCATAGATGGCGTCGTACTTGCTGACGTCGACGGGACGGCTCATGAAGTCTGACGACATGTCGGCAATCAGGGGCACGCTGACGTCGAGGTCCTTGCGGATCTCCGTGCCGTAGATAGTATTGTTGGTGGTGATGTGCAGGTAGTCGGCATCGGCGGGCACCGTCCAGTCCTTGGGGATGAAAGTGTAGTTGGCATCAGCCGAGCTGGCCACTTCCACCACCTCGCCGAAGAGTTTGGCCTCCTTCATGGCCTTCTTGGCCCACACGCCGGTGTTGAGGTAGGCTGCCTTCTTGATGAGGAAGTTATAGGGAATCATGCAGAACTCCAAAGAGGCACCGCCGCCAAGGAAGATGACACTATAGCCTTCGGGCACCTGCAGCAGCTCTTTCACCAGAGCCACGGCCTCGTCGACGACGGGCTGGAAATCCTTTGCACGGTGGCTGATCTCCATCAGGGAGAGACCTGAGCCATTGAAGTCTAAACACTGTTGGGCAGTGGCCTCGATGACCTCACGGGGAAGCATCGACGGACCAGCGTTGAAGTTGTACTTCTTCATGATTTTTTTTAGAATGTTTATTTGATTAAAAAATTTGGTTCCTGAAATACGGCGCAAAATTACACTTTTATTTCCATATGGCCAATTATTTCATCAAAAATTTTGCTGATATTGGGAATTTGTTTATCTTTGCAAATACAAACAACCAATTCTGTTTCAAAATGACAACTCGAAGAATCAAAATGACGCTGGTCTGTCTGATGATGGCAGGGCTGGCAATGGCCGCCGAGAAGCAGACGGCCTCGATTGAGCGTGTAACGGTGTTTGCCAATGGCGCTCAGGTGGTGCGCTCGAAGAGCGTACAGTTGGTGGCTGGCGAGCAGGTGATCACCTTCACCGGCATGTCGCCCTACATGGACCGCAAGAGTATGCAGTTGAAGGCTCGTGGAAAGCTCACCGTGCTGGGTGTGACCCATCGCACCGTGCATCCTGACTCCGTGGAGCAGATGAAACGCCTGCATCAGGCCGAGGACGCCGTGAAGGCCGTGCAACGCAAGATTCAGCAGGCCAAGGACGAGAAAGAGGTGGTGGCCTCACAGCTGGAGCTGGTGAAGACCAACTGCTCTGTGGCCAGCCGCACCGTGGCTACGCCGCTGGCCAACATCAAGGAGCTGAACAACTACTACTCGCAGGAGCTGCTGTCGCTGAAGAAGCGCACGCAGGACATCGACGACGAGATGCTGAAACTCAACGAGGAGCTGACGAAGAAGCAGGAAGTGCTCGACTCCATCTCGCGTATTAAACTCACCTCTGCTACTGAGGTGGACGTCAAGGTGGATGCTCAGCAGGCAGGCCGTGCCGACTTCGACATTACTTATTATGTGAAGAACGCTGGATGGTATCCTTCCTACGATGTTCGCTCAGATGGCACGGGACAGCCGCTCACCCTCTCCTACAAGGCCAATATCTATCAGAACACCAAGGAGGAATGGAAGAATGTGCCCGTGCTGCTCTCCTCCGCCAATCCCAACCGCAGCAACGTGGCGCCGCAGCTGAAGACCTACTGGCTCGACTATGGCCTGGCAGCTCCCAACTACGACGTTGATATCGACGGCAATACCGTCAGCGGCAAAATTATCGATGCCAGCGACGGCACGCCCATCATCGGCGCCTCTGTTTTGGTAAAAGGCACACATCTTGGTACGGTCTCCGACATCGACGGCAACTACTCCATCACCCTGCCGCAGGGCAGCCGCCAGCTTACCTTCTCCTATGTAGGATATGTGAGCCAGACACGTACTGTCTCGCCGGGATCTACACTCAACATCAGCCTGAAGGAAGACGATATGACGCTGAATGAGGTTGTCGTCGTGGGCTATGGCACTAGAAAGAAGGGCCGCGCCAAGGCCAGTGCTGCCGCCGAGCCTATGATTCAGGAGGAGAGGATGATGATGAGGGAAGCCGCTGCCGCTCCCAGGATGGAAGAGAGCGACGTAGTGGCCGTTGAGCAGCAGCAGGCACAGTTCGGCTATGAGTTCGAGATCAAGCAGCTGCTGACATTGCCCGACGGCGGAAAGACCACCACCACCGAGATAGCCCGCTATCAGCTGCCCGCCAGCTACGAGTATCGCGGCATCCCGAAGATTGACAAGGAGGCCTTCCTCGTGGCCGACGCTACCGATTGGCAGAAACTCAACCTCATGGAGGGCGAGGCCAACATCTACTTCGACAACTCCTTCGTGGGCAAGAGCATCGTCGATCCCAATGCTGCCAGCGACACGCTGCACTTCTCGTTGGGCCGCGACCAGAGCATCCGCGTACAGCGCACCAAGGTGAACGAGTCGTCGACGCGCCGCTTCTTCGGCAGCAATCAGGAGCAGACGCTCACCTGGCGCATCACTGTGAAGAACACCCGTCGAGAGGCTGTCAACATCACCGTCTTCGACCAGACACCTGTGTCACGTAATACTGGCATCGAGGTGACCGTCGAAGAGCTGAGCGGCGGCCTGCGCGACAAGGAAACAGGCATCGTCACCTGGCCTCTGCAGTTGCAGGCTGGTGAGCAGCGCGAGCTGGTGCTGCAATACAAGGTGAAGTATCCCAAGAGCCGCCGCCTCAATATTGAGTAAATGCTGACAGAAAAGAAGAAAGCTCCCTGCAACGGGAGCTTTTTTCTTGGTTCGTCCAGCACGAACGTACTCTAACGGGTGTAAGTCCCTAACGCGCCCTTATAGCGGGAAGCGTCCAGCCGGAGGCAAGGGTGTCCGCCGCGAGACGGAATCTGAAGGAAGCCCGAGGCAAACATCTGGCCTGACG
>JAGAAJ010000044.1 GCA_017615355.1 Prevotella sp. | reverse complement strand
GCGCATGCTCTGCCGCGCCACCGGCGACGCCATGCAGAAGCGCATGACCGAGGACGCCGAGCTGGGCTACACCTCGCTCGCGCAGAAGATCAAGAGCGGCGAGCTCGAGCTCTCCAACACCAAGGGCGAGTACATCAGCGGCCTCGGCAGCGGCTCCGGCAGCTCCAGCGGATGGGGCGATGAGCCGGTGGTCAATCCGTAAACACTCGCGCAGAGCATTTTTTTAACTCGCGCAGAGCCGCAGAGTACGCGGAGTAGACGCAGAGGAGCACTTTAATTCTGAGAGTTTATAAGAGTTATTTGGAGTAAGGGAATACTCATTGTCAACTCCGTGTACTCCCATAAGACCCGCGAAAATATATACACAGCGTTACCTCTGCGTACTCAGCGGCTCTGCGCGGGAAATAATTCTCATTATTACTCCGTGTACTCCCATAAGACCCGCGAAAAAATGATACTCAGCGTTACCTCTGCGTACTCAGCGGCTCTGCGCGAGAAATCAATCTCTAATTCTTGACAACTATGAAAATCTTTGATACTCTGAAGGAAAAGGCCTGGGCGCTGATCAAGCGCAAGGCGGTGGAGGTGCTGGTGGCGATGCTCACCGCAGCCATCACGGCACTCACGACTACGAGCTGCATGGGACACGGGCCGTTCTGACCCACCCCCAACCCCTCCGAGGAGGGGAGCGGCTGCGCACAGATTCTGGGGCCTAAGAAAAAATGGAGCCTGCAAAAAAGAATCTGCGAGCTCCATTTTTTGTTTGGGTCATGGAGAAAATGAGATGACTGGTTTGGAAAAGAAGGAATTGCTGGCGTGGAAATGATGGGATGGCGGTGATAGGGATACATCGTTTGTTTCGCTGAATGATTGCTATGCGAAGATAGCATTTTCTTGCGGCAAGGAGGGAGTGGGGTAGGGGAATTGCTTAAAATGACTAAATTCGAGGAAAAAATCTGAGCGAGGGATTCGCCTGTCTCATTTCTTTTTTGTAATTTTGCGCCGAAAATAAAACAAGAGCCGCTCAACAAATGATGAGAAGCGCTCAACAAGAGTCATTTTACTATCAAACAATAAACACTCAACAAAAATTATGGTAGATTACAAGACTTTAGGCCTCGTGAACACCCGTGAGATGTTCAAGCGTGCCATCAACGGCGGATATGCCATCCCCGCCTTCAACTTCAACAACATGGAGCAGCTGCAGGCTATCATCAAGGCCAGCAGCGACCTGAAGAGCCCCGTCATCCTGCAGGTGTCTAAGGGTGCCCGCAACTATGCCAACGCCACGCTGCTGCGCTACATGGCCCAGGGTGCTGTGGAGTATGCCAAGGAGCTGGGCTGCAAGCATCCTGAGGTGGTGCTGCACCTGGATCACGGTGATAGCTTCGAGACTTGCAAGAGCTGCATCGACTACGGTTTCTCAAGCGTGATGATCGACGCCAGCCACCTGCCCTTCGAGGAGAATATCGCCCTGACGAAGAAGGTGGTGGACTATGCCCATCAGTTTGACGTGACCGTTGAGGCTGAGCTCGGCGTGCTGGCCGGCGTTGAGGACGAGGTGAGTGCCGCTGAGAGCCACTACACGAAGCCCGAGGAGGTGATTGAGTTCTCACAGCGTTCTGGCTGCGACTCTCTGGCTATCTCTATCGGTACCAGCCACGGTGCCTATAAGTTCACTCCCGAGCAGTGCACCCGCGACCCGAAGACCGGCAAGCTCGTGCCTCCTCCCCTCGCATTCGACGTGCTCGACGCCGTGATGAAGGAGCTGCCTGGATTCCCCATCGTGCTGCACGGTTCATCTTCTGTTCCCCAGGAGTATGTCGACGAGATCAACTCGCTGGGCGGCAAGTTGCCTGATGCCATCGGTATTCCCGAGGAGCAGCTGCGCAAGGCCTCTAAGAGCGCCGTCTGCAAGATCAACATCGACTCTGACTCACGTCTGGCCTTCACCGCTGCCGTGCGCCGCGTTCTGCACGACAAACCCGGTGAGTTCGACCCCCGCAAGTTCTGCGGCCCCGCTCGCGACGAGATGGAGAAGATGTACAAGCACAAGATCATCGACGTGCTGGGTAGTGACAACAAGCTGGCTCAGCTGGATTAATGAGAAGAGAAAATCAAGAATAAAAAAGGACTGCGCATCATTCGGGTGCGCAGTCTTTTTTTTGTTGTCTATTCAGATGTAATTTCAATTCTCCCTCAGTTCCCAGAAGGCGACGGCGGCGGCAGCGGCGACGTTGAGCGAATCGACGCCGTGCTGCATGGGGATGCGGACGGTGTAGTCGGCATCAGCGATGGTGGAGTGGGGTAGGCCGTCTCCCTCTGTGCCCATGATGAGTGCGAGGCGCGGCTCTGCCTTCAGCTCGGGCGCATCAAGGGGGATGGAGGCATCGGTGAGGGCCATTGCGACGGTCTTGAAGCCGAGACGGTGGAGGAGGGAGAAACCGACGGGTATACCGTCAGGCGTACTTGAAGGAAAACTGGAAGACGCACTGGAGGGGAGCCACGTCCAGGGAACAAGGAAGACGGTGCCCATCGAGACACGCACTGCGCGACGGTTCAAGGGGTCGCAGGAGTCGGGCGTGAGCAGCACGGCATCGATGCCCAGGGCTGCTGCTGAGCGGAAGATGGCCCCGATGTTCGTGGTGTCGCAGACGCCGTGGATGATGACGATGCGGCGGGCATCCCTGCACACCTTTTCTAGGGGAGGCTGCTGCGGACGGCGCATGGCGCAGAGCACGCCGCGTGTCAAGGTGTAGCCGGTGAGCTGTGCCAGCAGCCGGCGCTCGCCAGTATAGACGGGCACGTCATCGGGTAGCCTGTCGATGAGGTCGGCAGCGTCACCCTTGATGTGTTTCTCCTCGCATAGCAATGATACGGGCTGCAGACCTGCGTCGAGGGCTACGCGGATGACCTTCGGACTCTCGGCGATGAAGAGCTCCCCCTCAGGATTGCTCCTGAGCTGTGCCTCAGTCAGGCGGCTGAATGCTTGCACCTTGACATCGTCAAGCGAGGTGATAACGATGGGTTCCACTTATCTTACTACTATCTTTTTGCCGTTGCGGATGTAAATGCCCTTTTTGAGAGGAGAGAGGATAGAGGTGGGAGGTGTGAGCTGACGGCCCTGCAGGTCGTAATACCTGTTGTCGGTCGTTGTCTCAAGCATCACATCCTCAACACTATCAAAAGAGTAATCATCGTTGTTGGTGAGATACATCTCGTCCACGGCGATATTCTCGTTGCCGTTGCCCCAGAAGGTGACCATGCGGATGTTCGTCAGGTCTACTTTCTTGCCTTTATTTGCACCGTTGGTGTATCTGGCCAGCTTCAGATTGGCAATCACCTGCTTCTTCGTGCCAAAGGCGGCCGTGCTGTAGCAATCGCCGGATGTCTTGTCGGAGGTGAAGATATTGAGATGAGAATTGGTGCTGGCACCTCTGAGCTTGACGACCAGGTACTTGTATTCCGAGAAGTCCTTGGGTTCATTGTAGACCCAGCCCATCTGTCCGTTCTGAGCAGGACGGAAGGTGCGTGTCTCTTCATTGTAGGTGCCCTGACCGACGATACTGGTGTTGATGTAATCGCTGCCGAAGGGGAAGAAGGTGCTGCGCACGGTGAATTCCTGCGAGAGGACATTTCCCAGCGGGTCGACATAGGTGGCATGCAGCTGTGAGGTGCCTTCCTTCAGTCCGTAGATTCGTCCGCCGTCTATCTTGATGACGTTGGGATTGCCTATCTCATAGCTGGCCTGCATGGCAACGTTGGCGGTGTGCCCGTCGCGATAGGTGGCGAAGAGCTTCAGCATGCTGGAGCCTCCCGTCAACACTTCTTTTGCGGCATCCGCGATGGTCAGTTTCTGGGCCGTGACCATATCCTCGTTGAAGCCCTCGAAGTCGGAGGGATAGAACATCTCCTCATCGAATTTCGTCTCTGTCGTGAACCAGTCGAAGTCGGCATAGCCCTTGCTGCCATCCTTGGTAGCATGGCAGAAGATGCCAAAACGTGCACCCACGAAGACGCTGAGATTGAAGCTCATCTGCGTCTGTTCGCCGAAAGCGGTGAAGGTCTTATTGTCGAGCGAATAGGAGAACTGCGTCTTGTCGGTGCTTCTGGTCATGGCGGCACGCAGGTAGACAATGCCGTCGGAGGGAGTAATAGTCTTGCGTTTCTCGCTGGGTGTGAAGCTGCTGCCTGCATCGCGCACCTTATCTTGCTTCCATATCAGCTGATAGCCGCCGTCGGCCTGCTTCTCAACAGAAAGCATGGCGTAGGGGTCTTGCAGGATGCAGATGCCGGCGCGCTCACCCTCCTTGAGATTCGAGACATCCACCTTGACGGTTCCCATCGAGCGCTGGCTTTCCTTCCCGTGAATGACGAAAATGCGCTGTGTCAGCATGTTGCGTGCCTGTGGCAGATTATTTGTGACGGTGGCAGGATGCATTCTCAGCCATCCCTGACGCTCGAACAGGCTCCACATATCGTCATCGGGCTTGTGGTTCCACTCCCATTGCATCCCCAGCGGATAGCTACGGAAGTTATCGTTGGTGGGCAGTGCCATGCGCGGAATGGCTTTTGCCTTGGGCTTGGTGTAGGTGGATGAGGAGCCTGTAGCGGCCACGGGTGTGCCGTTGTTGCCGATGATGGGCCAGCCATCCTTCCATTTCACGGGCTGCAGGTTGGGCATACGTCCGAAGGCACCCAAGTCTTCCTGCAGGATCGTCCACCATTCGCCCTCGGGAGTCTCGATGAGTGCGCCCTGATGGATGGTGTTCGGCTTGTTGTTGATATACTTTTCCAAGAGCATCTTCTCCTCATAGGGCCCGAAGGGATTCTTCGAGCGGAAGGCTACCTGTCCGGAAGGCCATCCGCCGTAGGTGGCGTAGATGTAGTAATAATCGCCCACCTTGTAGAAATGGCTGCCCTCGAGGCCGTCCTTGCCGCTGATGACAGTTTTCTCCTGTTTGAAGTTGAAGTCCTCATCCAGCTCGCAGACGGAGATGTTGCCAATGCCCTGTGCCACATATACCTTGCCATTGTCGAAAAGCATGCCTGGGTCGTAGTAGCTGCGCGACAGCTTCTTCGTGGTCCATGGCCCCTCAGGATTGGTGGCGGTAAGCAGCCATCCCTGAAGCACCCAGCCGTCGACGGGGCGTTTCTCATTGATGAGGATGTGGAATTTGCCATTGTGATATTTCATGGAACACGCCCACATGCATGAGGCATAGGCGTTGGTGCTGCCCACCAGCTCATAGCCGCTGTCGTTGCTGGTCTGTGTCAGCGGCTGTGAGCAGTATTCCCAGTTCACAAGGTCAGTAGACCTCAGGATGGTGGCACCAGGGAAGTTGTGCATCGTGGTGCTCACCATATAGTAGACGCCATCCACACAGATCACATCCGGATCGGGGAAGTCGCCATAAACTACAGGGTTCTTGTATTTTCCGCCACCGTTAAGAGAGGCGAAATTACCCAAGTCGCTCATGCTGACATTGGTGAAGTCGGCATGCGGCCAGTCCACATTAAAATATTCAGCATACCAGTCCATACAAGCCTTTCCGCAAGCCTCCTCCAATCCACCAAAGGCTGGAACTACCGAACCGTCGCTCAGCAGCTGGTCGATGTCGATGAGACAATGCGTACCTGAGAGGGTCATCGAGATGTTGCCGTAGTAGTCGAGCACAGCCTTGTAACAGCGGCCCCACATCGATGTGCGTCCCGTGGCCCAGGTGCCGTAGTTGGACTCCACCCACTCACCATGCTCATTGGTGTGGCCTGTTCCAGGTTTCGTCGGACTCCAGTCTATTTCGGTGATAATGACGGGGTTGGTGTCGACGACGGGCACCTGAATGTGGAATTGTTGGATCTTGTTCTGAGCAGCCTGTTCCACATTGTTTTCATTCAGATTCTTGTCGTCACATCCGTACCAACCGTTATAATCGTGCACGGCATAGCCGATATTGTAGCCTTCGATAGGGTAGGTGGCATAGTCGGCATATCCAGACTGCCAGCCTGCGCCCGGTATCCAGATGATGCCAGTAAAACCATTGGCTCGGATTTTGTCGACGATAGGTTGGAAGAAATCGTGTAAGGCCTTCGGATCACTCTGGTTGTTGGCATTCTTTACACTCACCGGTTCATTTGCCAGCTCAAGGGATATCTGACCAGCATACTTCAGGATGGAGTCGTTTTTGGTGACGATGTCCCATACCTCCATCAGATAATTATTGTAATAGTCGCCCACTTTGATGTTGCCAGGACATACGCCAGGGGGACGCATCACCACATACTGGCCATACTTCATGGCGCGCTTAGCCAAAGGGAAGTAGAGCGTCTTCATATAGTTCTTCAGACGTTCCGGATTGAACTTGCTGATGTCTGCCTCGCCGCTCGTTCCAGCAGGCTGGCCGGCAGAACCGGGATAAGTGTAGCTGCCATTGGGATCGTTAGTCCAGGCAGGATCCAAATGCAAACGGAAAATGTTGCACTTAGCTTTCTCCAACCCGGCAAACAGCTTTGCAAAATAATCGAGGCAGCGCTGACGTCCGGCATCGTCATAGCTCCAGCCCCAGCGACCCTCGTTGAACCAGGCGCTAGGCGTGTCCATCACGCCGTGAAGTACCACATGATTTCCATGTGTATCCACCAGCCAACGGCCATCCACGTGTAGTGTAGGCAGCGGCTTTACGCCTTGTGACCACGCAAAGACAGTCATCAGCACAGCTGTACATATAAAAATGATTTTCTTCATTGTTATTGAATTATGTATTTGTTTCTCAGATTCTCGTTTTTGAAATCATTTCAGATTTTCGCTGCAAAGTTACTGAAAAAAACTCATATACATCATTCTTTTCAAATAAACAGCCACTTTTTACATTAAAAATCTATGCACGCTATTATATTCGCATTTCAGTTAGAATCGTCATTATGATAAATAAAAGAATAAAAAAGAGGAAAATATTTTGATATTCTCTCAGAAAAGTATAATTTTGCAGATGTGAAACTCAGCATCATCATTCCTGTCTATTGTGTTGAGAAAACACTGGACCGTTGCGTTCAAAGTGTGGTGAGCCAAACATTTGACGACCTGGAGATAATCCTCGTTGATGATGACTCGCCAGACAATAGTCCGCAGCTATGTGACACATGGGCTCAACGCGACTCTCGTATCCGCGTTATCCACAAGCAGAACGGCGGACTGAGTGAAGCGCGTAATCTCGGTTTAGATATGGCTAAGGGAGATTATATCACTTTCATTGACAGCGATGATTTTTTGGCTATAGACACGTATGCAGAAGTGATGAAACTAGCTGAAACGGCCGACATCGTCGAGTTTCCGTTTTGGCGTTTCTACGGCTCAACCAAGCAGCAGCAAATAGTTTTCAAGAATACTACATACGTGAATATGCAGGATTATTGGCTCAATGGTTATGGCTATGAGCATTGCTATGTATGGAATAAGATTTTCAGACGTTCGCTATTCGACGATGTGCGTTTTCCCAAGGGTAAGGTTTTTGAGGACGTGTCTACCCTACCCTTGATTTTAACAAATGTTAAATCTATAAAAACCAGTGACAAAGGACTCTATTATTACTGTTCGAACGACAACGGCATCACGGCAAAAGCCACAGGAAGAGAGCTGCAGATGCTCTTAGATGCGCATTTGCAAGTAATGGCGCATTGGCTGGACGACCGATACTATATGCACGTACTGGATATTCAGTTGGATGTCTGCCGAATGACTGGTAGTCAACCACTGATTCCGAAACGTCGTGTCACCCCATTTGCGAAAGGACTTAGTATTTCACAAAGACTAAAGACAATAATTATCAATTCATTAGGTATCAAAGCATTATGCCATATAAACAAGAGAATCAGAAGAAGTTGATCAGCTTCATTATTCCTGCCTACAATGTGCCGGTAGACATGCTACGGGCCTGCATTGAAAGCATTGGCGAATTGTCGTTGCGTCCATTCGAACGCGAGATCATCATAGTGGATGACGGCTCCGATGAAAGTCCTCTTGCTGCTCTTGGCATGCTGGCTGACGACATCATATATATCCGCCAGAAGAATCAGGGTGTGGCAGTGGCCCGTAATATGGGCCTGAAGATGGCCGAGGGTGATTTCGTACAGTTCATCGATGCCGATGATGTCCTATTGCGCACGCCTTACGAGCATGTTATCGACTTGGTGCGATACGGCAAGGCAGACTTGGTCATGTTCGATTTCTGCGAGAAGCCCAACAAGAATACGAGCTTCAAGGACGAAGGCCCAATGACGGGTGCCACGATAATGCGTCAGCAGAACATTCATGGCTCGGTCTGCACGATTCTCTTCCAGCGCAGCATGCTGGGCTCTTTACATTTCACTCCGGGCTTTGCCTATGGCGAGGACGAGGAGTTTACACCGCAGCTGCTATTGCGTGCCGAGAGAGTGATTTCCACCACAGCTCGTGCCTATTACTACCGTCAGCGCCCAGCATCGGCTATCAATCGAAAAGACATGCGCAGTCGGCTGCAACGATTGGGCGATGCCAAAGATGTGTTGCTAAGCCTGCACAAGAAATGCAGCATCCTGCCGCCCGAGGAACGTGTGGCCATGCAGCGACGTACAGCTCAGCTCACGATGGACTATATTTATAATGTGATTGTGCTTACCCAAAGCCGGCATTATCTTGACCGCCAGCTGGAGGAGCTTGGCAAAATAGGACTCTTTCCCCTACCCGACCGCGATTATACCCAGAAATACAAGTGGTTCCGCCGTATGACCAATAGCTCCATCGGGCGCACGATCCTCATGCGTACACTACCATTACTGAATAGAGAGAGATGAAGATACTGCTCCTAGGTGAATACAGCAACGTGCACAATACGCTGGCCGAAGGTCTGCGGCATTTGGGGCATGAAGTTACAGTAGCATCCAACGGGGACTTCTGGAAAGACTATCCTCGCAATCAGGACTTGGCGCGACACGAAGGCAAGTGGGGCGGCATCTGCCTGATGGCAAAGATTGCCACCTTGCTGCCGCAATGGCGGGGCTATGATGTGGTGCAACTCATCAACCCCATGTTCCTCGAACTGAAGGCCGAGCGTATCTTCCCCATTTACCGCTATCTGCGTCGAAATAATCACCATGTCGTCCTATGCGCGATGGGAATGGATCACTATTGGGTGAAGGAGTGCACGGAAAGAAAACCCTTGCGCTACAGCGACTTCAACATCGGCGACACATTGCGTAGCGACGAATGTGCAATGAGAGACCGGCTGGACTGGCTTGATACACCTAAGGCAAAGCTGAACATTGAGATAGCGAACGACTGTGATGCCATCATCACCGGACTCTATGAATATGATGTGTGCTACCGTCCCAATTTCCCCCAAAAGACTACCTTCATTCCTCTGCCCATTCACCCAATGAGTCCTATAAGTCCCAATCCGGCGAGTCCGATGGGCCCAATTACACTTTTCGTCGGCATCAGTCGTGGCCGTAGCGCCTACAAGGGCACCGATATAATGCTGCGTGCTGCACAAGCTGTGAAGGAGAAATATTCTGAAAGATTAGAATTGGTAGTGGCTGAAGGCCTTCCCTTTCACGAATATCAGAAGAAGATGGACAACAGCGACGTCATCATGGACCAGCTTTACGGTTACACGCCAGCTATGAATGCTTTGCTGGCCATGTCGAAGGGTATCGTTGTCATTGGCGGAGGCGAGCCTGAGAACTATGACATCATCGGCGAACATGAGCTGCGACCCATCATCAACGTAGAGCCTACTTACGAGAGTGTCTACGAACAACTGGAACAACTTGTGTTGCATCCTGAACGCCTGTCCCTGCTGAAGCAACAAAGCATCGAATATGTCAGAAAACATCACGACTACCTCAACGTTGCAAAGAAATATGAAAACCTTTACAATCAACTATAGACTATGAACACCGACGAGAGATACCTACACCTACTATCGCACACCTACCCTACCGTAGCCGATGCTGCCAGCGAGATTATCAACCTGGAAGCCATTCTCAACTTGCCCAAAGGAACTGAGCACTTCCTGGCCGACCTGCACGGCGAGCACGAGGCCTTCATCCACGTGCTGAAGAATGCCTCTGGCAACATCAAGCGCAAGGTGGGTGAGATTTTCGGCAACACCATACGCGAAGCCGAGAAAAAGGAACTCTGCACCCTCATCTATTACCCTGAACAGAAGCTGGAGCTCATCAAAGCACAGGAAGAGGACCTGGACGATTGGTATCGCATCACCATCCACCAGTTGGTGCGCGTCTGCCGTGACGTCTCCTCAAAGTACACCCGTTCGAAGGTTCGCAAGAGCCTGCCCGAGGAGTTCAGCTATATCATCGAGGAACTGTTGCACGAGCGCACCGATGATCAGGACAAGGCCGCCTACGTCGCCGTCATTGTCGACACCATCATTTCCACAGGACGTGCCGATGACTTTATCGTAGATATCTGCAACGTCATTCAGCGACTGGCGATCGACCAGCTACATATCCTCGGCGACATCTACGACCGAGGCCCCGGCGCACATATCATCATGGACACCCTGCGCCAGTATCACTCGTGGGACATCCAGTGGGGAAATCACGATATTCTCTGGATGGGAGCCGCTGCTGGCAACGATGCCTGCATCTGCAATGTGCTACGTCTCAGCCTGCGATATGCTAATCTCGCCACTTTGGAAGAAGGCTACGGCATCAACCTCGTCCCCTTGGCCACTTTTGCCCTTGAGACCTATGGCGACGACCCCTGCGAGGAGTTCATCCCCAAGCTACTGAAAGACACGAAGATGGATGAGAAGACGCTACAGCTGACAGCAAAGATGCACAAGGCCATCAGCGTCATTCAGTTCAAGGAGGAGGCTCGCATCTTCCACCGCCGCAAAGAGTGGGAGATGGAAAACCGCTGTCTGATAGAGTCAGTAGATGTCAAGGAGAAAACCTGTATCGTCGACGGCAAGAAATACAGCCTGAATGACAGTCATTTCCCCACTGGCGTTGCTGAGCTTACGCCTGAGGAAGAAGCGCTGATGCAGAAGCTACACCACTCGTTCCGTGTCAGCGAGAAGTTGCGCAAACACATCCGCACTATCCTCTCTCACGGTTGTATGTATAAGATTTGCAATCAGAATCTACTCTTCCACGCCTCTGTGCCACTGAACAACAATGGAACACTGAAAGAGGTGGAGATATTGGGCAAAAACTATAGCGGAAGGCAGCTGATGGAGTATATTGGACAACTCATCCGCTCCGCCTTCCAGAGCGATACACCTGCCGATGTGAAGGCCTACGCCAAGGACTTCTTCCTTTACCTTTGGTGTGGCAAGGACTCGCCCTTGTTCGACAAGTCGAAGATGGCCACCTTTGAACGCTATTTCCTCTCAGACAAAGAGACCTTTCACGAAGAAAAGGGCAACTATTTCCGCCTGCGTGACTCTGCCGAAGTGTGCGACCGCATCCTCGATGCCTTTGGCGTGAAAGGCGAGACACGTCACATCATCAACGGTCACGTGCCCGTACATGCCGGATCAGGCGAGAATCCCATCAAGGCGGGCGGCAGACTAATGGTGATTGACGGCGGCTTCTCAGAGGCCTATCATACTGAGACGGGCATTGCCGGCTATACGCTCATCTACCACAGTCGAGGCTTCCAGCTGGTGCAGCACGAGCCGTTCACCTCGACGCAAGACGCCATACAGCGTGGTACTGACATCAAATCGACGACACAACTTGTCGAGATGTCTTCACGCCGTATGTTAGTTGCAGACACAGACAAAGGCGCAGAGCTGCGTGCTCAGATCAGCGACCTGAAAGCTTTGCTCTACGCCTATCGTCACGGTACGGTAAACCAATAACCGTTAATCCATAACCGTCATTGCAGCACGAGCTACTTCCACATCACCCGTCTTCACAATTCTGACATTGAAAGCTCCGTCGGCACCCTGTTCGCGGTAGAAGGACAGCTGGTCACCCCCATGTGCCTCAGCCACGTAGGCAATCTCGAAACGCTTCACCTGGTGCTCCCTGTACCACTCAATGGGCCACAGGTCGAGCACGTGCTCTATGTATTTCACAGAATTGATATGTCCGTTGATGTCCACATCATTATAATAGGTATCGATGGCGTGCACCAGCCGTGCCTCATTACCCATCTTTACACGGCCGCCCTTGCCGATGGGACACTCCTTGTCGTTGACGATCCAGTCGTTGATAGCACCGTTATCGATGGAGAAGATGTCGGTAGGCTGGCGCGTCTCTGTGTCAATCATCGCCCAGATGCTGCGTCCATAGCCATATACCTTCGAGCCGTCGGGTGAGCAGATGCGGAAATTGCGGCTGGTGAAGAAACGCATGGCATTCTCCACCCACGTCTCTACGACAAAGCGCGTGTACTGTTCGGGCATCTCCGACATCTCGATGGCAAGGCGTGAGAGCACCCATGAACGTTTTATCGTCATCAGGTATTTCATGCCGAAGCCGCGATCTGTGCTGTGGAAATCGGCAGCGTTGAGCAGGTGGTTGCCCAGATGCCCCATAAACAGCCTTCCGCTGAAGTCGCAGTGGAACGGCTCGGCCATAAACTCATATCGTCCTACTTTCTCCATATTATTGAGGTGTGAGGTAAGAGGGGTGAGGGAGAGTTAGTAGGATTCTGACTCATTAGGGAAGTTTCCTTCTTTCACATCGGTGACATATTGTCCGATGGCGTCGGTCATAATTGTGCCCAGATCGGCATAGCGGCGCAGGAAACGAGGCGAGAAACCCTGTGTGAGGCCCAACATATCGGCCACAACCAGAATCTGACCATCACAATGGACACCAGCACCAATGCCGATGGTAGGCACGCTGATCTCGCGTGTCACCTGCTCAGCCAAAGCAGCGGGTACCTTTTCCAATGTTACGGCAAAGCAACCGGCTTCTGACAAAGCCTTTGCATCGGAGAGCAGCTTCTGAGCCTCCTTCTCCTCCTTGGCACGCACGGCATAGCCGCCGAACTTGTTAATGCTCTGTGGCGTCAGGCCCAGGTGAGCCATCACGGGGATGCCGGCATCGAGGATGGCCTTCACCGTATCGAGAATCTCAATGCCGCCCTCCATCTTCACAGCATCGCAACCGCTATCCTTCATAATACGGATGGCGTTGACAACGCCGTCATGCACGCCTGTCTGATAGCTGCCGAAGGGCATGTCGCAGACTACGAGGGCACGCTTCACGCCGTTCACCACAGCACGGGCGTGATAGATCATCTGGTCAACGGTCATGGGCAGCGTTGTGCTGTTACCCACCATCACGTTGGAGGCCGAGTCGCCTATGAGGATACCGTCAATGCCAGCACGGTCTACGATACCTGCTGTAGTAAAATCATAGGAGGTGAGCATGCTGATCTTCTCACCCTTTTGTTTCATCTCAATGAAGCGACGTGTCGTAACCTTGCGCTCGTCGCTGACTAAATATCCTGCCATTTTAATGATTGATTTAAATACGAAATGTAAAGCTAAATGCTTAAATCTTTGTAATCGGAAATCTGTATGTCGCTCAGTTCGCGTACCTTTTCTATGGGATTGGTTGTGAGCAGTCCCACCACCCTCATCTTGGCAGCATTTCCTGACCGCAGACCATTAATGCTATCCTCGAATACTACGCAGTCATTTGCGCTGACATCCAATCGCTTAGCGGCTCTTAGGTAGCAATCTGGAGATGGTTTGCTCTCAGAAAAGTCTTCACTTGTGAGGATGGCATCGAAATATCCCTTGAACTCTGGATGCTTACGGTAAACGTTCTCCATCTTCTGACGGTTCGAGCTGGTCACCACGGCAGTCTTGACACCCTTGCGGCGCAGGGATTCGACAAAAGCCTCGAAACCCTCTACATAGTCGAGATGCATCTGGGCTTCAAAGGCATTCAGCCGTTCTACCACCTTTTCTCGCTCAGGCACCAGCTCACCACCCCACCCTATTTCGAAGATCTGTTCCAGCGTAGAGCCTTTGATCTCGTGCTCCAAGCCAGGATGCTCAGGATGGTACAGCCTGCACTGACTGCCCCAGAACACGGAGTATTGGGGCTCAGTATCAAAGACTACGCCGTCCAGATCGAACAGCGCAGCCTTCATATTATTCCATATTTCTTTTTCCACTTTTTCTTTATTCAGGCGACTGTAACTGCAACGTTACGATGGCATCCCACTTCTTATTGGCATTGTCGGTGAAGGTCGTCGCCATCTTCATATTGCAGCGATTGCCGTTGAAGGTGAAGGAAATCATCG
Source organism: Prevotella sp. (assembly GCA_017615355.1). Classification (GTDB taxonomy): domain Bacteria; phylum Bacteroidota; class Bacteroidia; order Bacteroidales; family Bacteroidaceae; genus Prevotella. The sequence goes on along the minus strand of JAGAAJ010000044.1, from coordinate 5,366 downwards.
AGGCATCCTCAATGAACTTGTTGCCCATCTTTCCATCCTTCAAGGTGATACGTATGCCAGTCTTGCTGCTGTCAGTCCAGTCCCAGCTGGCCACATCGTCAGGAGCATCGGTATAGTTAAGGGCGAAGAGCTTGGTCTTGGTAATGGTGACACTCTTTAACGTCTTTTTCAGCTCATCCTGCTCTTCAGAAGTCAGGCTGACGCCCCTGTCGAGTGCCTCTTTCAGCAGGGTTGTCCTCAGGTCAAGAAGACCATTCGTAGCAGGCCAAGTCATGAAGGCCTTCACGTCATCACCCTTCAGGTCAAGAATAAGGCCGAGCACGTTCCAGGTGCGAGACAGAATGGCCAAAGCCTGATCTCCTGTTGGAGGAACACCCTTTTTCACGGTGATGGTTTCTCCATCCTCAGTGGTATAGGTGTAAGTTTGTTCAGCCGAGAAAGTAACTGCTACATCCACAATGATGTTGGTGCTGCCTGACCGAGTGGCTCTTGCGGCCTGCTCCACCACCTTGATGGTGCCCCTCATCTTTGTGCCGTTCACGGTATAGCTGTTGCCGTTGGCAGTAGCCTTCTCCTTGAGATAGACAGTGGTCTTACTGATGGGCTTGAAGAATTCCACCAGCAGGTCGCCGCTCTCCGTGAAGTCGATGGTCTTCAGTTGAGGAGCATCTTCTTCAGCGTTTTCAGGAGTCTTCGGCGTATCGAGAGAATACTGCACTGCCTTGTCCGCATAGGGCGGAGTCGGCATGTTCATTACATTGTTATTATCATTGTTATTGTCATCATCGCTGCTGCTGCAAGCAGTCATACACATTGCCGTCATTGCAGCAAAGGCGTAAAGGAAAAACTTTTTCATTGTTTGATATTTTTTGTTCTTTTATACTTTTGTTCTTATAAGATTCTACCGCTGAGACGGAAGGTGATGACGGGGAAGACACACACCTTCTCAGCAATCTCCAGACCGTCTTTCACGTCTTCGTCATCCTTATCGTCCAATTCGGAGGACTTGAACTTATGGTAATATGTTTTCCCCCAGTCGTCAAGGGTCTCAGCGACTCCTAATGCTGGCTTGCCCCAGAATTTCACGCCGAAGTCAAACGAGAAACCTACACGTTTTTTAGGAACAGCACGTCCGAAGCCAAGACCAAGATAAGGCTTGAAGCTGTTCACTACAGCGTCGCCGTGGGCATAGCCTTTTTCGTCTGTCGTTACGCGATAGTCGCCCAGTATCAGACCGATCTTGCCATATTTGGCAGGATCCTTGATAAACATCAAAGTATTGGTGGCCTTCGCAAACTTATCGCTGCCGATGAAGGCACCGACGGTAAAGTGGAAGGAACCTTTCTTCGACGGATAGATATCTGCCAATAGCTTGAAGTCGAAGACGTTCAGCGTGATTTTCGCATCCACATTATCCGTGATGTCCGGATCGCTTTCGTGGAGGTCGAAGTTGTCTTCATAGCTGAATTTAGGCATAAACGAGATACCAGTTCGCAAGCCGAAGTGATTACCAACTGGTGCAGCCAGATCAAAGCCTATACCATCGAGTCCCAAAGAGGCACCAATGCCAAGATGGTTGAAATAGCCATACTCAAACTGTTTCACGAAGGGGAAATTCGAGTTTTGTGCTTGGGCAGACAACGAGATAGTTGTCAGACACAGGCCAAGGAGTAATGATTTACAGGTTCTTTTCATAGTTTTGTTCGTTTTTAAAGTTCTCTTTCGGCTGCAAAGATACAAATATTTTCTAATATGTCATATAATTTCAGAAAAATATTGTAATTTTGCACACGTTATTCCAACGATAACCAATACCATTATGATGACAATCATCGACGCACATTCGCACCTGTGGCTAAAACAGGACACACGGGTTGACGGCAAAAGGATACTGACGCTTAAGAATGGACGAAGCATCTTCCTCGATGAGGAGGTACAGATGTTGCCGCCGTTTATGATTGACGGAGTGAACTCAGCCGAGGTATTTCTGTCAAACATGAATTACGCACAGGTGGGCGCCGCCGTGGTGGTGCAGGAAATTATCGACGGCAACCAGAACGAATACCTCACGAAGGTGCAGCAGGAATATCCTGACCGCTTCTTCTGCATGGGTATGACGGAATTCCGCTACGGCAGCGACTTTCTGGCTGGTGCTCAAGCTGTGATTGACAGTCCGATGAAAGGTCTTGCCATTCCTGGCCACCGGCTACTCAGCGTGCCCAACTCGCCAGAAGAAGACCACTTCGAGACGCTGCACCTGAATGCGCCGCGTATGATGGAGCTGTTCAAGCTGTTGGAAGCTAACGATATGGTATTGTCGATGTGCCTCGGCGACGACGAGCAGCAGATAGCAGAGATGTGCGAGGTTATTCAGGAATGTCCCAAGCTTCGCGTGGCTATCGGCCACTTCGGCATGGTAACGACGCCAAGTTTCGAGCAGCAGGTTAAGCTGGCGTTGCTTGGCAATAATGTAATGATAGAGAGCGGAGGCATTACTTGGCTCTATAACAGCGAGTTCTACCCCTACCCCACTGCCGTGCGCAGTATCCAGCAAGCGGCCGACTGGGTAGGCTGGGACAGACTGATGTGGGGTAGCGACTATCCGCGCACCATCACTGCGATCACCTACCGCATGTCGTATGACTTTGTGAGCAAGAGTCCTGAGCTCAGTGACGATCAAAAAGCTATGTTCCTTGGAGAAAATGCAAAGCGCTTCTATGGGTTTAAGAATCTGCCTGAATTACCGTACGTCAAGAATATGTCTGAGTAAGAATTAAAACATGAAATATATGAATACCGAAGAGAAAAACGAAAAAGGGAAGCTGATTCCAAAGAAATACCTTGTGACGTTCATCCTTGTGACGTCGCTGTTCGCCTTGTGGGGTTTCGCCAATGATTTCACCAATCCTATGGTGGCTGCCTTCCGCACCGTGATGGAGCTGAGCAACTTCAAGGCATCACTCATTCAGTTTGCCTTCTATGGCGGCTATGCCACTATGGCAATACCTGCTGCTTTGTTTATCCGCAAGTATAGCTACAAGAGTGGCATCCTCATTGGTTTGGCACTCTACGCAGCGGGTGCACTCTTGGCCATGCCGGCAGCACAGCAGCAGAGCTTCATGTTCTTCTGCTTTGCCTTGTATATTCTCACCTTTGGCCTGGCTTTTCTCGAGACCACAGCCAATCCGTTCATCCTGTCGTTGGGAGAGAAGAAGAATAGCACCCGCCGCCTGAACATGGCGCAGGCCTTTAATCCCGTCGGCTCACTCACAGGCATGGCTGTAGCCTCACTTATTGTGCTGCCTAACCTTCGTTCCGATGAGCGCGACATTGCAGGCAATCTTACATTCGCGGCAAAAAGTGTAGCAGAGAAGGCTGACATCCGTGTACATGACCTTGCGGCCATCCGCACTCCCTACATTGTCATCGGACTGATTGTGCTCGTGGTATTTGCCATCTTCCTGTTTAAGAAGATGCCAAAGACGGAAAGTGAGGAGCTGAAAGCCCAGGGTGTACGACGCCCTGTCAAGGAGACGCTGTCGAATCTGTGGCACAACCGCAACTATCGCTTCGGCGTCACTTCACAATTCTTCTACGTAGGCGCACAGATCATGTGCTGGACATTTATTATTCAGTATGCTGAGCGGCTGGGCATCTCGTGGGCCAAGGCACAAATGTTCAACATAGCAGCTATGTCGCTGAATCTCACGGGACGTTTTGTGGGTACCTATATTATGAAGTACGTCAACTCCCGTCTGCTATTGGCCATCTTCGCCGTGGGAGCATCGGTGTGCACAATGGGTGCTATCTTCATCGACGGCATGTTCGGCCTCTACTCGCTGGTGCTCGTCAGCCTGTTTATGTCCATCATGTTCCCCAGCATCTACGGCATTGCACTTGAAAATGTGGAGACGCCCGATACCAACCTCGGCGCTGCTTTCCTCGTGATGTCTATCGTGGGAGGTGCCATCCTGCCGCCGTTGCAGGGCGCAATCATCGACCAGCAGACCATCATGGGTATGCCGGCCGTCAACTTCTCCTTTATCCTGCCACTGATCTGTTTCTTCGTCATCTTCATGTATGGCTTTAGGACGTATCGTTTACAAACAACAAAATAAATGAAAGCAATTCAAATCACACACAGCCAAGAGCTGAACATCATTGAACTGGAAAAGCCCCAGGCACCTGGCTATGGCGAGGTGCTGCTGCGCCTGCGCTACGTGGGGTTCTGCGGCTCTGACATCAACACCTTTATGGGCCGTAACGGTATGGCACTGAACCCCGTCATCCCCGGCCATGAGGTTGGAGCAACCATCGAGGCCGTAGGTAAAGGCGTACCTGAGGAATTGAAAGCCGGCATGGTCGTCACCGTCAATCCCTACACCAACTGTGGCAACTGTGCATCCTGTCGCAACAATCGCGTCAACGCATGCGAGCATAATGAAACACTGGGTGTGCAACGCAACGGTGCCATGCGTGAATTCATCGTCCTGCCTTGGCAGAAGATTATCCCCGCCGGCAGTCTGTCAGCACGCGACAGCGCCCTTATTGAGCCGATGAGCGTAGGATTTCATGCCGTTAGCCGTGCACAGGTCACCGACAGTGATGTCGTGATGGTTATTGGTTGCGGCATGGTGGGTATGGGTGCCATCGTGCGCTCTGCACTCCGTGGCGCTACCGTCATCGCTGCTGACATTGACGACGAGAAGCTGGCCTTAGCCAAGAAGATGGGTGCAGCCTATGCTGTCAACACCCTACAGGCCAACGCTCATGAGCAGCTGCAGGCCCTCACCGGTGGCTTTGGCCCTGACGTAGTCATCGAGGCCGTTGGCAGTGTGCCTACGTATCAGATGGCCATCAATGAGGTGGCCTTTACAGGTCGTGTGGCCTGCATTGGGTATGCCAAGAGCGAGGTGTCGTTGCAGACGAAGTTCTTTGTGCAGAAAGAGCTGGACATTCGTGGCTCACGCAACGCTATGCCACAGGATTTCCGCGCAGTCATCCGCAATATGGAGCGCGGCAACTGTCCTACCGACGCTCTCATCACTCGCGTCGTCAAACCCGAAGAGGCTCTCGACACTATGCGCTGGTGGAGCCAGAATCCAGGCAAGGTGTTCCGCATCTTGGTGGAATTCTAAAGAATACTTCCCCAAAAGTAATCCGCAAGCCCCTGATGGAGTTTGCTGATTATTCTTTTGCGGCCTAAAGGATTATTGTCCAATGACTTTGGCTCAGTAGATTTTTCATAGGGGTAATTCTTTGTTTCAATTAAATTTATTACCTTTGCCTCATGGAAGACAAAGGTTTGATAATGTTAGCCCGTCTTGTACTTCCCAAGGAAGTGCTTGACCACTTTGTGATAACAG
>JAGAAJ010000043.1 GCA_017615355.1 Prevotella sp. | reverse complement strand
GTCGCCGTACTCAGCTGAGTAGGCACGTGAACGGAACTCGTAGACACCGGGCTTGCTGATGGTGGCCTTCTTGACGGCCTTGCCGTTAGGACCTACGCTGGTGCCACGCCAGATGCCTGCCGAGTGGCCTTTCTTGAAGGCTGCGTTGGGAGCCACGTCCCATTGCTTGCCGTCGTTGCCGATGAGGAAGCTCCAGCCGTTGACCTCGCGGTCGGATGAGTAGGTGGACTTGCTGGTCCAAGCCTCGAAGTTCAGGTTGTCGCATTGCAGCTCAGCGGGATATGCACGTGTAGCACACGACATCTCGAAGTCCTGACGGGCATCGCGGATGGCCTGCTTGGCGGCAGCGTGCTCGGCATTCTTGGCCTTGGTGCCCTCGATGTCGTCGATGACAGCGATGGCGTCGATGAGTGCCTGACCAGTAGCGACACAGCTCTGTAGGGTGGTGCGCAGGCCTGCATTGGCCTTGGCGTGACCTTCATTCTCAAGCGATGCGTTGGCATCGGCGATGGTGTTGCGCAGCTCGCCCTGGATGTTGTTCATGTTGATGATCCAGTTCTTGGCGCGACCCATGTTGTTGACCTCGGCCAGCAGGGCTTCGCGCAGGTCGACCAGCTGATTCACACCTTCTTCTGTTGCAGGAACGGCGGTCTCGCCGTCAGGTGTCACAACGGTGATGGCATCGTTGTAGACGGCCTCTGCCTGGGTCTCAGCGATAACGAGCGAATCCTTACCCCAATAGAGGTTCTTCACGTCGTTGGCATAGTTGTCGAGACGGTTCTTGAGCTCCTTCTCCTGAGTCGTTATTTCAGCCACGCGCAGGAAATGATGCACCTCGTCCACGTTCTTGCCAATCCAGCGGAACTGCGGGTTGCGCAGGCTGTAGCGGCCACCCATAGAGTCGTCGTAGGTGGGGAAGAGGAATCCTGCCTGTACGGTCTCGCCCTCTTTCACCTCGCGGATGAGGTAGTAGGTCTTCCAGTAGTCGCCGCTGATGGTGTCGTTGTCCAATGTCAGGCTGTCGGTGCCTACCCAGAGTGTCGGGCCGACGATGGGACGGGCCGAGTTGCTGCCGTAAGGAGCGGCATTGTTGGCGGCTGCCGTTGCCTGTGCCTCAATCTGGAAGAAATACTTGCCGGCCGGCAGGTCTTCACGAACCACCTTTACGCCTACGCCCTCCAGGTTGTAGCTGCGCTGGATACCTGCGGTCAGCACATAGCCGTCGTCGGCAGGACGCTCCAGGCTCTCGTCGTTGGGCGAGAATCCCCAGCGCACGCCGATGGTCGACCACGAACCCACCACGCGGTTGTTGTTGATATTGTTCCAGTTGGAATAGCCGTGTGTGCTCCAGTCGCCCGACTCGGTATCGCCGGCATTGGCATCGAGGAAGTTGTTGATGCTTTCCTGGATAAGGGTCAGCACGTCGGCCACCACGGCCTCGTCGTCGGCCATACCCTCGGCGCTGATGAACTCGCCGATAGCGGCCAGCGGCTCCTCAAGGATTTCCTTCTCCACGGTCAGGTCGGGATCGTCGTAGAGGCGCTGCATGTAGCCCTGCCAGCGCTCCAGGATACGGGTGTCGAACACCGACTGCACAGGATAGATCTCGAAGCCGGTGAGGCAGGTGCCCGTGGCTACGGCCTTGGCGGCGAAAGCCACCGTCTGCGGCTCGGTCAGGGTGACGTTGCCCACAATCTGCTTCCAGTTGGTGTCGAAGTTCTGACCAGTCAGGATGGGTGACTGGATGCTGTAGGTGCCAGCCTCGGCCACGAAGAAATTGATGTAGTTGTCGCCAGGAGTGGTGTAGGCACCGCTATTGTTCACTACGCCTACGGTTGTGACGCCAGCTGTCTCGCCCTGAATCCAGAACGACACGGTGTAGGTGCCGGCGTCGAGCTGCCACGAGCGGCAGAGATAGGCCGTAGAGTCAGCCGACGACGTCTCGCTCATGATGACAGGCTCGCCGTTGGGGCCCAGGCCCGACTTGATGGCCCAGTTGGCGGCAACGGGATTGCCCGAGATGTCGCTCCAGCCCTCGTAGCCGTCGCCCACGCTGAAGTCGCCGTTGGTGACGATGTTGGCTCCCGTCACCTTGAACTTGGCCGTTGGCGAGTAGATGTAGTCGCCCTCGTTTAATGCGTAGGCGCCCACCACACAGGTCAAAGCCAAGAGTTGTGTAAGTAGTCTTTTCTTCATAATAACGTTATTTTGGTGATTAGATATAGTATTGTTGTAAGAACTTTGGGTGCAAAGTTAGTGCTTTTCTTGACACAGCACAAGAAAAAGCCGAAAAATAATTGACCAATCTACTTTGATTTTTGACATGCGCGCGAAAGGGAACCGCTGAAATGCGACAGAAAACGTTTGTGCAATCGTTTTCCAATGAAAAAGACCAAAGACTGCACCCTTTTCGCTGCCCCATCATATAATAATGTGTAACTTTGCCACAAATCAATCAGACACAACCCACATGAAACAACTATTCCTTAGCCTGTTACTACTGATGAGTGCAACAACCTTGTGTGCCGCAAAGGCCAAGAAACCCGCCATCGACCGCATCGAGCCTGCCTTCTGGTATGCGGGAATGAAGAATCCGCAGGTGCAGCTGATGCTTTGCGGCCCCAACATCGCCCAAGTGAACAGCGTCACCACCGACTATCCCGGCGTACGCGTAGACAGCGTGGTGGCCCTCGATTCGCCCAACTATCTCTTCGTGTATTTGAATGTACGCGAGGCACAGCCGGGAACGATGACCTTAACGTTAACGGGAACGAAGACGAAAATCACGAAGACATACGAGTTGCGTGAGCGTGAGATGAAGGGCGAGGAGCGTCGCGGCTTCGACATCAGCGACGTGCTCTACCTGCTCATGCCCGACCGCTTTGCCCAGGGAATGGACCACTCGAAGCCCATCGCCGGCATGAACGCCTACAAGGAAGACCGCTCGAAGCCCTCGTTGCGACACGGAGGCGATATGGAGGGCATCCGCCAGCACCTCGACTACTTCACCGAGCTGGGCGTCACCGCCCTGTGGTTTACGCCCGTCCTTGAGAACAATGCCCCTGACACCGACAACGGCTTTTCCACCTATCACGGCTATGCCTGCACCGACTACTACCGTGTCGACCCGCGTTTCGGCTCCAACGAGCAGTACCGCCAGCTCATCAGCGACTGCCACAAGCGAGGCCTGAAGGTGGTGATGGATATGATTTTCAACCATTGCGGCTTCGAGCATCCCTGGGTCGGCGATATGCCGTCGAAGGACTGGTTCAACACCCCCGAGTGGCTCAGCGAAGACAATGGCAGCGGAGTTGACCCCATGACAGGTCTTGGACAGGAGAAGAAGGAGAGCAAATACCTGCAGACAAGCTATAAGCTCACGCCCGTGCTCGACCCCTACGCCTCTGACGTCGACCTGAAAGAGACCACCGAGGGCTGGTTTGTGCCCTCGATGCCTGACCTCAACCAGCGTAATCCGCACCTCATGCGCTACCTCATTCAGAACTCGAAGTGGTGGATAGAATATGCCGGCATCGACGGCATCCGCATGGACACCTATCCCTACGCCTTCCGCGAGCCGATGGCCGAATGGATGCGCGAGCTGCAGGACGAATATCCCAACTTCAACACCGTCGGCGAGACATGGGTCACCGAACCCGCCTACACCGCAGCTTGGCAGAAAGACTCTCAACTCTCAACTCTCAACTCTCAACTAAAAACCGTCATGGACTTCTCCTTCTTCGACAAGCTCTCGCAGGCAAAGGGCGAGGACACCGACGGCTGGTGGAAGGGCATGAACCGACTCTACAACTCATTCGTATACGACTATCTGTATCCTAACCCCTCGTCGGTGCTCGCCTTCATCGAGAACCACGACACCGACCGATTCCTCGGCGCAGGCCGCGACTCGCTGATGCTGAAGCAGGCGCTGGCCCTGCTGCTCACCGTGCGCCGCATCCCGCAGCTCTACTACGGCACCGAGATCATGATGAACGGCACGAAGGAAGTGACCGACGGCAACGTGCGTCAGGACTTCCCAGGAGGCTTCCCGGGCGACACGCAGAACGCCTTCACCCGCGAGGGCCGCACGAAGACACAGCAGCAGATGTTCGGATGGCTCAGCCGCCTGCTACATTGGCGACAGGGCAACAAGGCCGTCACGCAGGGCACGATGAAGCAGTTCATCCCCTACAACGGCGTCTACGTCATCGCCCGCCAATATGAAGACCGCGCCCTGGACGCTCCCAACCATTTCGTGCAGCAGAACGTGCTCACCGTGCTCAACGGCACCAATGCCGAGGCCACGATGGCCGTCAGCCGCTATGCCGAGGTCATCGGCTCCGCCACCCGCGCCAAGGACATCCTCACCGGCCGCTACTACGACCTGTCGAAAGACCTCCAGCTGAAGCCTCGCCAGAGCCTCGTCCTCGAGTTCTGATGGTGTAGCCTCCCCTCCATCGTTGATTACGGCGCAGCCACTCCCCTCCCTTGTAGGGGAGGGGCAGGGGTGGGGTCAGTATTGCTTACACTACCCATTTCCGGCTGTAAGAATTGTAAGAATTGTAAGAATTACTTGCACTCCCCCTCGCCATAGACATAGGCGAAGGCACCGCTCTGATAGTCGAACACCTCCTCAGGACGGAAGAAGCGGCGCAGCTCGATGGCAGCGTTCTCCACCGAGTCGGAGGCGTGCACGATGTTCTGCTGGTTGCTCATCGACAGGTCGCCGCGAATGGTGCCTGGAGCAGCCTCACGGCCGTTGGTCACGCCGCACATCTGGCGCACCACCTTCACGGCATCGACGCCGCTCACGGCCAGCGCCACCACGGGCGAGGCCTGCATCGAGGCGGCAAGCGAGGGGAAGAACGGCTTGTCGGCCAGGTGGGCATAGTGCTCACGCAGGATTTCGGTACTCAGCTGCATCATCTTCATGCCTGAAATGCGCAGCCCGCGGCGCTCGAAGCGGCCAATCACTTCGCCCATCAGCTGGCGCTGCACGCAGCTGGGCTTCAATAAAACGAGTGTTGTTTCCATAAGGTATCGGGTTTTAGGATTGATTTTCGCCACAAAGATAGTGATTTATTGCCAAATCCCGCTACTTTTCTGTCAGAAAAATGATTGTCAGCTGTAAGAAAAATGAATATGGGGCCTCCAAAATTTGCTGAGGAGCCTCCTTATTTTGCTGAAGAGCCTCCTTATTTTGCTGAGGAGCCTCCGCATTTTGCTCAGGAGCCTCCGGAGATGTTTTAGCACGCCGAAAAACTTTTTTCCGTCAATTCCGACAGGCAGAAATGGGTAGTCTCGCTCTGATAAGAAAAGAAAAAACGCTTTTTCTTTTGCTTTTCTCTCGCTTATTTGTACCTTTGCAGGGATTTTCTGAATGATGCTGATGAAAAGACTTGGATGGACAGTCGTGTTATTGGTTCTTGTGCTCCGCATGGTGGCGCAGGACAGTCAGACTGCGTTCAACTTCCTGCGGCTGCCGGTGAGCGCCCACGTGGCGGCATTGGGCGGCGACAACATCAGCATCAGCGACAGCGACCCTACGCTGGTGTTCCATAATCCCGCATTGATCAACCACGGCGTCGACAACCAGCTATCGCTCGGCATGATGACTTATATGCAGGGCTCGCTGACGGCCAGCGCCAGCTACCAGCGCTTCTGGGGCGAGCACGGCACGTGGGGCCTGCAGGGACGCTTCATCAACTATGGCGAGATGAAGGAGATGACGAGCCTGGGCGAGCAGACGGGCACGTTCTCGGCAAGGGATGTTGCACTCGGCGGTACTGTGGCCTACGACCTCGGCCGTAGCTTCACGGGCGGCATCACCCTGCGCATGTGTGCCAGCTACATCGGACAGTACAGCTCGCTGGCTGCCTGCGCCGACCTGGGCCTGAACTATTATAATAAGGAGAGCGAGTGGAGCGTATCGGCTGTGGTACGCAACCTTGGCGGACAGCTCACGGCCTATGAGGACGAGTTTGACCGTATGCCCATCGACCTGCAGGTGGGTGTGTCGAAACGTCTCGTCGGTTCGCCGCTGCGATTCTCTGCCACGCTGGTCAGATTGAACGACTGGCACTACGGCATTGGCAAGCATCTCGTCGTGGGTGCCGACTTGCTGCTCTCCGATCAGTTCTACGTGGCTGCTGGCTATAATGCCCTGCGTGCCAGCGAGATGAAGATTGCCGACGCAGAGGGCGAGAGCAGTCACGGCGCTGCCCTCAGCATTGGTGCCGGCATGAAACTGGAGCGTCTGCAGCTGCATGTGGCCTACGCCAAGCTGCACGTCAGCTCACCCTCATTGATTCTAAACTTTAGCTATACACTATGAATACTCCGCAATCCACCATCAACCATCCACAATCCACCAAAATCACCATTGCTATCGACGGCCATTCTTCGTGCGGCAAGAGCACGATGGCCAAGGAGCTGGCCCGTCGACTGGGCTATATCTATGTTGACACGGGCGCCATGTATCGCAGCGTCACCCTCTATGCCCTGCGCCACGGACTCATTGCCGACGACGGAAGCGTCGATGCTGCTGCTCTTGAGCGCGAGATGACGAACATCAGCGTCACCTTCACCCTGAATGAAGAGACGGGCAAGCCCGAGGCCTGCCTCAACGGCGAGAACGTGGAAAAGGAAATCCGCTCGCTCGAGGTGAGCAACCACGTCAGCCCCGTTGCCGCCCTGCCTTTCGTGCGCACGGCGATGGTGGCCCAGCAGCAGCTGATGGGACAGGGTGGGGGAGTCGTGATGGACGGTCGCGACATCGGCACCGTGGTCTTCCCCAACGCCGAGCTGAAGGTGTTTGTCACCGCCTCTGCCGAGGTGCGTGCCCAGCGCCGCTTCGACGAGCTGAAGGAGAAGGGGATGCCTGCCGACTTTGCCGACATCCTGAAGAACGTGCAGGAGCGCGACTATATCGACTCCCATCGCGAGGTCTCTCCCCTGCGTCAGGCCGACGATGCCATCCTGCTCGACAACAGCCACATGACCATTCCTGAGCAGAACGAATGGCTGATGGAACGTGTAAAAGAGCGTCTGGCATAGCATTTTGCGATAGCGGCACGATAACGATAGCGGCACGATGAAGATTTTCGGCGTTGGCATGAACTACCTCCAGCACACGGAGGAGCTTGACGGACGGGCTTACCGCCCCAGCGAACCTGTCATCTTTCTCAAGCCCGACTCAGCCCTGCTGAAGGACGGCAAACCTTTCTTTGTGCCCGACTGGGCCCAGCGCTTCGACTACGAGGCCGAGCTGGTGGTGCGCATCTGCCGTCTGGGCAAGGGCATCCCTGTGCGCTTTGCCCATCGCTACTGGGACGCTGTGACGGTGGGCATCGATTTCACGGCTCGCGATACACAAGAAAAGGCACGCCACGAGGGTATGCCTTGGACTATCTGCAAGGGTTTTGACGGGAGTGCGGCGATAGGTCGGTTTCTGGAATTGCAGAAGATACAGACCCCACCCCTGGCAGGTATTTGTTTCCGGCTGGATAAGAACGGCGAGACGGTGCAGCGAGGCGACAGCAGCAACATGCTGTTCAGCGTGGACGAGATTATCAGCTATCTCTCCCGCTTTTTCACACTACGTACAGGCGACCTCATCTATACAGGAACCCCTGCAGGCATCGGGGCTGTGAAACCCGGCGACCACCTACAGGGGTATATCGGTGAGGACTGTGTCCTGGACTTCTATTGTCGTTAGCCGAACATCCTTTTCAGTATCCTTTTTTCGTTAGCCAAACATCTTTTTCAGTATCCGGCTCAGTAGCGAGGGCGGCGTGGCACGCTCGTCATCATCGCTGAGCAGCGATGCCAGGACGATGCAGATGTTGTCGTCGCCAGGCACGTCGAGGGCCAGCTGCTGCAGGCTTTCGGCGCAGACGTCGATGTCGGCCTTGCTGTCGGCCATCACCTTGCTGATCATATCGTCGGTACAGTAGCCGCAGAGTCCGTCGGAGCAGAGCAGGAACATATCGCCTGCCTTGACGTCGGTGACGGTGATGTCGGCCATTCCGGCTGTGTCGAATTCACCTAAGCCACGCGTGATGACATTGTTGTCGGGGTGGGTGAAGGCCTCTTCCTCGGTGATTACGCCGCGGTCGACGAGCTCCTGCACGTAGGAGTGGTCCTTGGTGAGCGGCTGCAGGCCTTTGTCGTTGTAGAGATAGCAGCGGCTGTCGCCACACCATGCTGTGTAGGCCTTGTTGCCCTTCACCCAGCAGAGCACGATGGTGGTGCCCATGCCTGCGGTTTCAGGGTGGTCGATCATATGCAGGTTGATGGCTCTGTCGGCATCCTTGATGGCAGTCGTCAGCAGTTCGCGGATTTTCTTGTCATCATCGGCAGTACTGGCGACGGCTTCTGACGAGAAGGTGTGGCTGATGCTGTCGATGGCCACAGCTGAGGCTACCTCGCCGGCATTAGCGCCGCCCATTCCGTCGGCCACTATGAGCAATGCTCCTTGTTTCTCCAACGGCAGATAGCCGCCGGTGTGTTTTTGGCGCCAGTCGGGGTCTGACAGGTCGGGACAAAAAGCGAAGGCGTCTTCGTTGTTGTCGCGGTTATGGCCTACGTCAGTTGTTGCGCTGATATTGATTTTCATGGTTGTCGTGGCTTGGTTCTATAATCTTAGGACAGGAGCAGTGTGCTGTTGTACTGGCTTGGGAGTGGTCACACTCTTCTTGGTCACCGTCACTTTCTTCTGGGCTGCACGTGGCTCGTAGGTCACCTCAAAGGTGTAGTCGGCAGGCGGACATCCCTCCTCCGTGACACGTACGATGATGTTGTTGCGTCCCTCCTTCAGGTCGTAGACAGTGCACTTGTAGCGTGTGTCGGACACTTTCTCCATCTCGAATCGCAGGTCTTCTGTGGCCAATGAGGGCGTGAAGGGGAATACCTCATCGTTGGCAACACGGTCGGCAGTAATATTCACGGTAAAGTGGAGCGTATTGCCTGTCAGGTTCACCTCTTGCTGGTTGACATCGACGGTAAGGTACTTGGAATGCCAGGCTTTGCCATAGGCTGTCATCATGGGAGTGCGCAGGCCCTGATAGACAATGTATGCAGGATAGCTGATGTCCTTGGAGTTGTCGCCGACATCATGCGGGCACAACAGACTGCATTTGTACTCCACGTAACTGCCGTCAGGATTGTTCTTGGCTTCCCTCGTTCTCTTGTCAACATTGCATCCGGAATGGGGATCTATCTCGATGCTGGTTTCTTCGGCATTGATATAGGGAGGCATATTCAGGCGGATGATGGTGTTGAAGTGCTTATGGCGGAAGCCAATGTCATCACCTTTATTGATCAGGAAGACGAAGTGGTCGTCGGCATTGACGCGCAGCAGGCCCAGTTTTTCTTTCATTTCCACCAGGGCAGTATTGCCTTTCAGTTGTTCTATCGCGTCAAACTGTGCTGGCAGTATCTCTTTGTCGCCCAAGCAGAGCGAGAACTTGCCGGTGTTCAGGTCTTTGACTTCCTTCAGGACGGTGGAATAGCTGGTTTGTGAGGCTTCCTCCTTTTCGAATGACTTCTCCTCTTCTCCAACTACCAGCTTCAGAGGCCTGAGGGTGATGGCGTTGAAGGTGATGCCGAGGCGTGCCTTTCCACATTTGCCTATCATCATCTTTGTGCTGTCGTCTACATGGACGAGGGCATCGTTGATGTCGCCGTCCATGCGCGCCTGGTTCTTGATGTTGTCATCTCCTGACAGGGGCAATACGGGGCTCAGCTCAGCGGTGGCAGCATCGAAATAGAAAATCTTGCCTTTATACACGACGATGCCTTTGCCCTCATCACTAATTGACGAGATGAATTCGATGTCATCAATCTTCAACGGCTTGCCTTCCCAGCTCAGCTCTATTGGCTCCAATTCGGTATCAAGCAGCAGATACATCGGGTCCTTCATCTTACGAATGTTTGCAAAAGTGAAGCAGGCTGCATAACCGTGGGAGAAGGGGTAGGCCTTGTAGTAGGGCTTGGGGTCGATGCCACCTTCTGTGTCCATGTAATAGAAATAGTTGCCGTCGTTGACCAACAGGAATCCATCGTGGAACAAGGGGTATCCCCATCCCAGCTGTACGCGGTCCTTGATGTCGTTCTTCACGCCTTCTTCATTGTAAATGGCGGTGAGATAGACTGTCTCGGGCTTTGTGGTCACGGCATAGCCTTCGCTGAATGGGTATAGGTCATCACTCACCTTTGCCAGGCACTTGCTGTTCAAGTTCCAGATGTGGTGGTTGAATCCCTGCTGTGCTATGATGACGTTATTATCTGGCGACATCTCAATGGCGTCATATTCAGGCGGTACGAGCCACTGGGCCACCTGTGCGTTGGCATAGCCCATAGATAGCATCGCGATAAGTAGACAAGTGAGGTGTTTCATATTTCAATAATGTTAAGTTGTAGATTCATGATGGCTGACGTTTTGCCCTCCCTAGAATTGCAGAACGGGAGTGGGCTTCACGACAGGTTTCTTTTTCTTTCTTACGATTGTGACATTGTCCTGGCTTTTTGCCGTGGGCTTAATGTATTCCAGTTCGAAGTCGTAGTCGGCAGGAGGACATCCCTCTTCCTTTATCTGAACAATGATATTGTTCTTGCCTTCCTTCACGTTGTAGACCTTGCACTTATAACGCGAATCCGATACTTTGTCTATCATGTAGTCGAGACTGTCGGTGATAAGTGTGGGAGTGAAATGATAGACGTCTTCTCCTGGCAGGCGGTCGGCACTCACATTGATGACGAAAGTGATGGTGTCGCTATTGGTGCTGACATCGTGGTCGCTGATGTCGACATTGTAGTATTTTGAATGCCAGGCCTTGCCTCCTACAATCTTCATGGGCGTGCGCAACCCCTGATAGGCAATGTAGGCGGGATAGCCTATGAGCTCAGGAGTATCACCTATGTCGTGCGGACAGGTGAGCAGACAATTGTATACAATGCAGTTGCCTTCTATAGTTTTTCTTGCAGTCTTCGATACCTTGTCAATCAGGCATCCTGTGCTGGAGTCAATCTCTATGTGAGTGTCTTCCGGGTTGATATAGGTAGGCATGTCCAGGCGAATCGTGGAGCTGTAGTTCTTGTGGCGGAAACCAATGGCCTGATCGTTGTTGAGCCGGAAGATGAAGTCGTCATCAGCGTTTACTTGAAGCAGTCCGAACTTGTCATTGATGGATGCGATGGCTTTGTCGCCGATGCAGCATCTTATTTCGTCGAACTGATCAGGCAGTATCTCTTTGTTGCCTATGTAGAGAGCAGACAGATTGCTGATGCTGTCGCGTATTGCACACAACGGCGACGACTCTTCAGGGGCAGCAATGACTTCCCGATTGAAAACACGTTCCTCTTTGCCGATGTTGACCCTCATTGGGGTAAAGGTCTTTGTATTGAAAGTAATGTGAGCGAGGCTTTTTCCACATCGTGCCGTCAATATCACCGAAGTGTCGTTGATCACGAGGAAATTGTCATCGACCTCGCCAGGATAGCGAGCCTGGTTCTTGACATTGGTTTCTTCAGCGGATGGCAGGATGGGAGTGAGTTCCTTGTTGTCGACATTGAAATAGAAGAGCCTTCCCTTGGCGGCTACTATTGCGATGCCTTCGTCGTTGACAGAAGAGACAAGCTCAATGTCGTTGGGCTTGAATTCCTTACCCTGCCAAACCATAGGCGCTGACTGGAGGTCTTTGTCAATAAGCTGATAGCGCGGCTTCCTCATCCTGTCCAGGTTCTCGTAAGTGAAGCAAGCGGCGTAGCCCTTCGAGAAAGGGTATGCCCTGACAAACGGTTGTGACTTTATCTCACCAGTCGCATCCATGTAGAAGTAATAATCACCGTTGTTTACCAAGAGGTAGCCGCTTTTAAAGATGGTGTCTTCCGACCCCAATTGCAAATTCTTGTCTTCTATGGATTTCTTGTTTCCGTCAGCGTCGTAGATGGCAATTAGCTTGGTTGTCCCAGGCTCGATAGCTATGGCGTGTCCCTCATTATAGGGAAAAAGGTTGCCCTTGACATTCTCAATACATTTGCCATTATAATTCCACATCGTGTAGTCGGCACCCTGTCTGGCTACGATAATATTGCTGCCGGCAGGGAGGTCGATCCAGTCATGCTGTGGCGGAACAAGCCAATGCGCTACTTGCGCTTTGGCGTAGCCCATTGAGAGCAGAGCGAAGAGAAAACAAGTGATGTGTTTCATGCAGGAATCTTGTTATGGATACCTAACTGATCACTCGAAGGTGGGAAGAACGGTGTTGATATATTCCACAAGTTCGTCTCTACCAGCCAGCTCAGCCCAGTCACGTGCTTTGATGAGCAGTTCCTTGCCTTCCTTGTAGTCCTTTTGGAAGAGATTGTTGGGCATTACCCAGTAGCATGCCAGACGGTAGGCCGACTCGGCGTTGATGTCGGCATAGGCAGAATCGCCGATATTCTTGATTTTGTTGAAATATGCCATAGCATCGTTGCTCTTCTCACGGTCTTTGGGCAGGAATTGGTTGTCCATCTCAATACCCAAGAGACGCTTGCGGGCTACGGAGGCTGAGTCGGACTGCTCGCTGTACCATCCGTAGGTGCGGGCCATCTCGTAGATGGCTGGTACGTAAGGAGTAGCAGCGTTGCTCAGGCTATCCATCATGGCGAGACCTGCCTTCAGCGAGTCGACATCCTCAATCTCTAAGAGGTGCATGGCTTCTGCATACACTTCTTCTGCGGGACGTGGGGGAATCTCTTCTGTCACGACCTGCACCTCGGGTGAGCGGAGGAACCATGTGACTGCGATGCCGATGAGCAGAGCGGCGAGCACGCTGAGGCCGATGATGAGTCCCGTCTTCTTGGGCTTCAGCGGGTACTGGTGGGCAGCGGCGGCACGGCTGAGGTATTCTGCTGTGGGGCGCTTCTCAGGATCGGGATCGAGACATGCTGTGATGAGACGCTGCATATCAGCGGGGATGTTGGTAGGCATCTGCGGCATGGCTGCAGGATCCTCCACCTGTGCCCATCCTCCCTGCTCGCCAAAGGGTACGGTGCCGGTAATCATCTCATAGAGCATGGCGCCATAGGCCCATACGTCGCCAGCTGTGCTGGGCTCGGCATCTTCGCGGTAACGCTCTGGCGACATGTATGCCAAGGTACCGCTGCGCTCCTCGTCCTCAAAGGTGTCGCGGTCGCTCGTACCACCCGACTTGGCGCTGATACCGAAGTCGGTGATGGAATAGTTCTGACTGTCGTCGATGAGCACATTGCCCGGCTTGATGTCCTGGTGGATGATGGGCGGCTCCAAAGCGTGCAGATAGGCCAGGCCACCTGCTACGTCGGATGCGAACTTCCACTTTGCCTCGTCGTCTTCCAGCTTGCCGATATGGCGCTCTGCCGAGCCACGCTTGCAGTAGGGCAGTACGAGATAGGGCACTTCGTGGAAGATGGAGAAGTGTGTGGGGTGAATCAGGTTGGTGTGGTGACAGTTGAACACAATCATGTATTCCTCGCGGAAGCGCTGCTCACCCTCAATGTCGAGTGCATTCTGCGGACGGTACACCTTGATGGCGACGATGAGGCCCAATGCCTCAATCTGATCGTCGGTGAGTCCGTGGAGGTCTTTAACGCTGTCGGGATTCTTTACGGTGTTCAGGTCGAGTGCGAGCCAAACATCGGCAGTACCGCCAGCGGTGCTTAGCGGACGAATCAGTCTGTATTTGCCGTCAAAGGCTTTGCCGTTGGCAATGTATTCTTTAATGTCTAACATCTATTTGATTTGTTTTGTATTATCAATTATCAATTGTCAATTCTCAGTTTATTTCAGCTTTAGCTTGTCGCCAGGATGCACTTTCTCAGACACATCCATGCGGTTCATCTTAGCCAGGTTAGCCACCTTGATGCCGAACTGCTGCGAGATGCCGTAGAGCGAGTCGCCCTCACGCACGGTGTAGAAATCCTTCGGGCCGGTGAACTTCTTTTTCTTCTTGTCGAGGAAGATGATGTCGCCCTCGTGCAGCTCCTCTTCCACTACCACCTCGTTGAACTCCAGCAGCTGGTCTTTGGGAATATCGTACTGCATGGAGATGGTGGAGAGCGTAGTGCCAGGATAGAGAATGGTGCAGGCCACGTCGTTGATGTCGACGACATAGCGTGTGACAACATCCTTCACGGTCTGCTCTTCTTCTGACTGCTCTTCTTCGTCCATCTGGCAGTCAGCGTCGAAGGTGGGTGCTGACGATCCTGCTGTCTGTGTGATGATGACGGTCTTGCCAGCACGGAGTTTCACACCGCCGTTGATGGCGTAGATCTTATAGGTGTCGATAAAGCCGATAAGAGCCACAGCATAGTTCTTTGCCGTAGCGTAGCCGCATTTCTGCAGGCCGATGGCCCAGCCGCGGTAGTCATAGATGCTCTTCGTGAACAGCGAGCGGTAGCGGGGAGCCAACAACACCTTTGAGTGGTCTTCAAACGAATCGGAAGCTGAGGCGTAGACACGGAATGAGCTCTTCTGCGGCTCATCGTCCCAAGCCTTGTACACGCCACCGCTCCATCCGCCCAGGGCCTTGATGCCGAAGTGGTTGTTGGAGTTGCGCGTCAGGCCACTCCTTCCGGCGCCACTCTCAAGGATGCCCTGTGCCAGCGTTATGGTGGCGGGGATGCCGTGCCTGCGTTCCTGCTCGAGGGCGATGCCCTTGTACTTCTCAATATAAGCCAGGATGTCGCTTGCCGACTGGGAATGCGCTGCGCGGCTGCTGACAAGCAGCGCCGCCATCATTATGCAAAAGAATAGTTTCTTTCTCATCTCAAATAGATAAAAACTGGTGCAAAAGTACAAAGTTTTTTCCGCCCGTGCAACTTTTTTGCTAAAGAAATATCACTCAGAAAAATTCTTAACGGATTTCTTCTGAGTGATATGGGTTTTTGGACTGTCTTAATGGATTTTTATCTTGAGCCTCATTAGTGGAACATACCTAGTGCGCGTGCACGTCCCATATTCTTCATGGATTCCTGCCAATAGGAGTCAGTATCCTTTGGCTTCCAAGCATCTTGGGCCATCAAGGTATAGTCCATCATGCCTTGGGCAAATGTTTGGGCAATGCCCTTCAATATGGGGGATATTGCGTTCCAAATGTAGTCACCCACGGTCTTTCCAGTAATGAGGTAGAGAATGATGTCGACGATACTCATTATTATACCAATAATAGCTCCTACGACATTACCTGCACCTGGCACCACCGAACCAGCAACGGCTCCAGTAACAATTCGAGCGGCAACAATCTCTATGATTTTCATGATAATAGAATTGCAGATCTGATTAAAGAGAGCGTCTAATGCCGTTAAGACATCCTTTTCACACTGATCCTTCTGATCATCACTTGCCGTAAAGTAACAATAGCAAGCATATATTAGTTTACAAGTTGGTAAAGCCCAGTCAATGATTTTCAGTCCCTTCGCAACTTTAGCTAATTTGCCATTTTTTTTCAATTCCATGGATTTCTTATCAGCTATGGCTTTACCTTCTCTTGCAACGAGGTCAGTAAGATGGTCTAGTCTCACATATACGGTTTCACCCAGCATTCGTATTTCATTTCCCAATTTACTGAATTTACTAAAATGACTTTTAATGGCAGAATGTACCTCTCTAAAAAGCGCAATGGTTGCTTCCGCGTTCTGCCAATTACTAATGGCGTTTTGGATGAGGGAACTAAGTCGATTGTATATTGCTTCTAATGTGGGTCCCCACTCACTGAGGAATGATTTCTCTTCCTTTTTGTCATAGGTAGAAGGAAATGCGGATTTCTGTACGGGCTTGGGTGCATAGAGCTTCTTCCCCGTTCCGAAGCTGTTGTCAAAGAAACTCATCTGTGGACCTACGGCTTCGGGGTTTTGGATTGTGTACTTATAGGGAGACTTAAAGGGCTTTGTATTCGTGGTAGATTGGTACATACTGGTGATGTGCCGCTGTAAGGACTCGTCCAAGTTGCCGGTAGCTGGCGTAAAGCCTTGCCATATTTGATAGGCTTTTACAGCATCGCGTGTACGGCGGCCGTATACTCCGTCTTCTTGGACTTTGTTCCAATTACCATGACATTTGATGCGTATTTCATTCAGGTATTTCTGCATGATGCGGATTCCGTCACCACGTTCAGGTTCGCCTCCATGATGGTATTTGTATTCCATAGTTGCTACGCGGTTTTTTATGGTCTGCCTTATTCTTCCAGGTCTTTAAGTGTTATGACGACGGGCATGGCGATGCATGAACGGTTGCGGATGCGTTGTTCCAGCAAGCGATGTAGGCTCATCTCATTGGCGTGGTTATAGTTCTTGTGGTCCTTGAACTCGAGGTCAATGTAAAGACCACGCTGCAGATGCTCGCCGCCGGCAGCGCCTTGGATGCTCATCTTCACGAAGATGCGGCGGAACTCCTCTTTTCCGAACTCAGCTATCAGCTCCTTGCGTAGGAACGCATCGATGTCCATGCGGGTGTAGAGACGGTCATTAGTCAGAGAGAAATAACGCAGCAGCTCATAGCGCTCATCGACAGTTGCCTTGTCGGCACCACCCATAGCTGACACCAGCACGTGTACCTCCTGCTCCAACGCGGGCTCATTCATGTTGTCCATTTTCTCATCGGCGCGTGGTGTGTTGCCGATGCGGCCCATCGTGGTGATATAGCTGACACGTGTGGATGATGTGCTCTGCAATTGGCTCATATTCTTCATCACGTAGGTGCCACTGTCAAACTTGAACGTGTCGTTCTGTTGGCCTACGCTCTTGCCTAAGCGGTTAATGGTCTCACGCAGGTTTTTCAGCACCTCGCCATCTTTGATGCCGTTGTATTCGATGAAGGCATAGTAGTCGTCGATGAAGCGGTTGTATAGGTTGCGCACGTCGCGGTAGAGATCACCGTTGTTGTAGCACACCGCATCGAAATCACGTATGATGACCTCGTCCTTCGTCATGTTAAAACCCTGACTGTGGGCCGTGGTGCTCGTTTCAAGAATACGGAGAAAGAATGAATCGTCGGCCTGCTGCAGCTTGGCAATGGGCTGGGCCTGTGTAAGTATGAGCGAACAGACGTCAACGTTGGTGACAGGCAGTACGTTCAGGATAATGCTGAAATCATTGGGCACAGTATAGCCCTCAGGGAAGTCAAGACGTAGCCAGATCGTGTCCGTTTCAAAGCAGTCGAGCACCTCGCTCTCAAGCCATTGTTGGAAAACCTTTGGAAATTGTCGCTGCTTAAACTGGTCGCGGTCGTTAGTTTTATCAGTAATGTAAAGGATAACGCTGTCGGTGATGTTCAACAGATTCTCCTTCCAGTTTTCGATGATAGAGAAGAATTCGCTGGATGACTGTTGTGCGTCGAAAGGCTCAGCCATTTCAATGTTCTCCATCTCATGCATTGATGAGAAGTCGAGCTCATACCCTGTCGTGCCTACATAAATATGTTCAGGCATGACGCCGTCAGTACCTTTGATTAGCATAGAAACACCTTCGAGGGTGTTAATTTCAGTCTTCGTCCTGATGCCAATCCACGCCTGATTGGGCTTCTCCATCTCAATATCGATGGTACTGTCCCCGTAAGCATCGTGCATTGTGTGGTAATTCAACAAGTACATGCCTGAATGGGGCACCAAAGTGGTATTGAACAAAGGTCTATAGTTGAGGACGCCTTTTCCCGATGGGCTCTTATAGGAAAATTCGGCACAAGCTCCCACCGTAACAGGTGTGGTGCCTGGCTTCATGTCTGGACGCAGTAGGCACACTGCAGGCATAGCCTCCACTTTTTGGCGGGGAATGAAGTCTGTGCAGAAACGATCCACAATGCGCTCTGCGGCAGTGTCGGCGTAGTCTTTCACCTTTTGCGACTCACTGACAAGCGCCACCAGCATCATCTTCGCCACAGGGTCCATCTGACTGAAGTCGATAGGCTGTGCTGACAATTGTCCCAGTGTCTCTACAGCTTCATTAATCTTCTTTTGAAGTTCTACATCCATCTCTTATGATTTGAGATTTAATAATCACTTATCATTTCTACCCTCTATATTTCTTTACCGTGGGTTCAACGAAGAACACCACGACCTTACGGTAGGGACGGCGCGTGCCTAGACCGTCGTCGAGTGTGCCTGCCACCACCACATCCAACTGGTATTTTGAGGGCATTTTCTTCCTGTGCATACCTTTTTCGTAAGCTGCTTCTAACTCGATAGACACGGAAACGTTTTTCAACATCGGCTCATAGGTGGCCAGACTTTCGCGTATGCTGTCCTCACATTCTTTCTTCGTGATTTCTTCCTGCGACTGATTTGACAGGTCTACGATACTCTGGCTGTTGTTGAATTCGCGGAAGTGGACATTAGAGAACTCGTGGTTCCAGTACTCAAAGCCGAAGTCAGGATCACCTGCGAAGGAACCACGTGGGGTGAACACAATCAACTCGATGAGATTGTCGAGCATCGCAATGCGCCCTTCAACGTCACGCTTCAGGCGCAACGAGGGTTCGATATAGGTTACAGGAGTGCTGATAAAGCTCATATGCTCTTGCCTAACCAGCTACGACGTGGATCTGCGGGAGGAGGAGTTGGCTTGGGAGGCTCTGGAGCCGGAGCAGGTTCAGGCTTTGGCTCTTCCTTGACAAGGAGACCGAATTTCTCCACCTTCTCGTTGATGGCATAGCACATGCCAAGACCCTGTTTGATGCGGATGAAGCCTGTGCGATAGCTATAGCCTGTGATAGAATAATTGCGGAAAGTCTCTGCCTCTTCTAGATTGATAAGCTCGTCGAGGTCACATGCCACCACAAAGGCCGACACCACTTTCTGCACACAGGCCTGCAACTGCTGCGGCGACATAGTACTCTGCAGGGTGCTGGCCTCAATGGTTTGTTCGCGTACTACAGGCCAGAAGATGCTCAGGGCGGTGCTGGCGGCACTGTTCGCTTGGCGACGTGTTGTGTCGTCAATGCTTTGCAACATCTTCACAAACTGCTGGTAGAGCTGCATGTACTTCATATGGGCCGCGATGCTGAGGCAAGGCGGTACGAAATTAACGTTGTCCTCACGCCATCCGTCTTCGTAGACAATGCGTCCGATGGGAAGGGAGTAAGGGTTAAGGCCAGACTTGGGACTTACAAGCGTAAAGCTGTAGTTCTGTTCCAAATATCCGTCAGCCGTTTCCTTAAGGTCATCTGGATGAGCGACGATACAGAGCAGATATTCCTTCTCGTCTTCCTGACGGGGTATCTGCAGGCGGCTGTCAAGGGTGTTGGTGAACTTTGTGTCAAAATGTGCAGAGATGAGTTGTCCGCCCCGAGTGATACCTTCACATGAGAGGGCTTCTACATCGACAAATCCCTTGGTGACGCTGAGCTGCAACTGGAAAGGCTCTAAGGCGGGGATGAGGCCGAAGCGGCCGCATGCAGCCAAAGCTAAAGTCTGGTTGATGAACTCGGCAGTGCAGTTATCGGCTGCTTTTAATACCTCGTCGGTGAGGCGCATGCCTTTTTTCCAACTGATTCTTTTTGGCATAGGTTATATGTTTGTATTATAGTTCAAGTAGTTATAGAATACTTCATCGGAGAGTCGCAACGGTGGCTCGTCGTGATGGATGTCAAACACCAGGTCTTCCTCTACGGAAAGGAAGTAATCCTTGACGAATAGCCGCAACTGCTCAATCTCGTCGATAACCTTGAGGAAATTCTCTGTACATTCATCGTCCGACCAGTAGTAAACCTCGTAGCTGCTGACCGACTCGCTATAGATGTTGCCTACGTAGCATTCACCCAACGTCATGTCAAGTCGGTTCTCATAGCGCGGCTCTTCGTCGGTGAATCGGCAAGTTGTATTCTTTGGCTTCATGCTGAGGCCTTCTTCCATAAACACCTTGCGCAGCATGAGCGTGATAAGGGTGCGGTTGCCGCGGATGTATTTGCATGAAGGAAGGAGGGGGATGAGCTGCCGGATAAAACGGTTTTGACGCTGCTCGTCGGTGAGGTTGTCGCCTAGAATGTTTTGTAATACCGTATTAGTGTCAGCCAACGGCTCCAATTTCTGGCGCACTTCAGAACGCAGATGCAATAACAGCACGTCGACAGGTGCGAAGAAAAGGTAGGCTTTCCGCATCTCCTCCTCCTGCTTGTCAATCTCTTCTTGATAACGCTCCTTTGCCTGATAATCAGGGATGTTGTCGAAGCGGTCAATGGGATGGAAAATGTACTCGGGTAGTGAGTTGTAGATGCTGTTGCGCCCTACGCTGACATACATAATTTCATCGTCCACGATTTCCGTGTCGATGATGTCATTGTAGGTGTTGCGTTTGTGCAGACCTTTCAGTGCCACCTTGAACTTCCCGGTGGGGTAGTAAGGTAGCAGTAGCTCTACGTTGATGTCGGTAGGAAGCTTAGAAGGCATCAGCAGTGAGTTCAATGTACGACACGCCCTTGTCTGAGGATACCATCAGCACGTCGTATGGCGGGATGCCAATCTGCTGCAGGGTAAGATGCTGATAGGGGAAACGGTCGTCGATGTTCTCGAAGAAATGCTTATGGATAAGGGTACGATAGCTGAGCTGGCGCAGCTCGGCGTTCTGCTTGATGTAGTCGTCGAGGCGTGACTCAGGTATCATTACCTGGAATTCCTTCTCGGGCTGGTCGGATACGATGACATCGATGAACTTGTTGTTCACCATATTGATTTCTGCCCATTCCACGTTGAGGATTTCTTTCAGTTTCCCCAGCACCTCGCCGACGGTCATCTTGGCCGACAGCTCCTTACATTCTATGACGTTCTCCCAGCGCTCATGGGCAGGGCAATTGCTCTTCCAAGCGCCGATGCGATAGATGTTCGTGGTGCATGTCATGCCTTCGTAACGCAGCATCTTGCCCTCCAAGGTCTTGAACGGAGGACCAGCTTTCAGAGCCTGCTTGGGCTTGAGGGCGCTGATGGGTTTCACCAGCTGGATGAGCGGCTTTTCAGTCTCCTGGGGCTTCTCGGCCTCCTGGGATTTCTGCGACTCATTTATCTCATTGGCCTCATCCTTATGAATGATCTTCATGGCTTCCTGCACCTGCAGGGCACCAACGATACTGGCACTGATGGGCGTGGTGGCAATGCGTCCGTGCTCTGTCTGCGTGCGTACGACGTCAGCGCAGCCGGTGCGCAGCATGATATTGTTGAACTCGTCGCGTGACAGACCACACTCATAACAGCTGATGCCTGGCGTGTAGACCTTGACGGCGCCTGTGAGGTTTTCGATGCTGCCGTCAATCCAGCTCTTGCCAGCGCGCATGGCCATGCGGTTGAGCAGGTAGCGGGCCAGACGGCTGTCCAAACAGCCGATGATGACATCGACGGAGCGGTACAGACCGAAACCTACCTCCGAGAAGAGGTTGCCCACGATGGGCGTCACCTCTATCTGCGGGTTGATCTCCTTGGCGCGTTTCGCCACGATGTCAGCCTTGTAAGCGTGACTATAGGCGTCCTCTTCGCGGAAGAGAATGGAGCGCGTGAGGTTGGAAATTTCTATTTGGTCGAAGTCGGCCACATAGATATGTCCCACGCCGAAGAGGGTCAGGTTCTTCACCACCTCATTGCCCAATGCACCAGCACCGGCCACAAGGACGCGTGCGTTCTTTACGCGATCTTTTTTGAACCAGGAGAGGAGCGTGAACACGCCCTCTCCCCATTCGTAATTTTCTTTTTCCATTGTTTAGGACTCTACGTACTCAAAGATGGTGTCGCCAATCTTGAATGTGTCGCCATTGGTCAGCACGGTGGGCTTGTTGGCAGGCAGCTCGGAACGCATATTGTAAAGCACTCCAGGCACGAGGGCCTTCAGCATAGGCAGCGTCTTGGCCTGGTCGATGAAGAGCTGTACGTGCTCCTTGGCTACCTTGTTGCTCTTCTCCCAGTTCATCTGCACCTCGCAGTCGCCGGTGGCACCGATGGTCACCTTGTTGCCGCCGCCGGTAGCATTCATCCACTTGTGGATAGGAATCTTCTGACCAGCCTTCACACCATTCTTGATGAGCAGGAAGTAACGCTCTGCCAGCATACGCACGGTAACAAGCGAAGCCCCCAGACCACCACCGAAGATGATGAAGTTGAGCAGGTTGGGCATCCATTCAACATTGCCGATGGAGCCGAACATAAGCACGAGGAAGCCGATGGCAGCAGCGATGAGGCCACCCAGCAGGGCGCTCTTCATGGGGATGGACGACTTGATGGTGAGGCTCAAAGGCACGCAGACAGCGAAGAGAATGTAGGCGGGTAGTGAACAGTACCAGTAAGGCGTGCCTGTGGATGACACCAGCAAGCAGAAGATGATGCTGCCCACGGCCATAGCTGCCATGCCGATGATGCCCGAGAGCAATGACATGCCCACAATCTTCAGGTAGATCATGGCATCTTTCTTACGGTATTCGTCGAAGTAGCGGAATACGAGCGAGAGGAAGAATCCCAGCAAGAGACCAATGGTAAGCAGGGCTGACACTTTAACGGCACATTCGCCTACCATGTTTTCATTGCTGATAAAGGATTTGGCAATGCCTTCACCCAGTCCTTGGAACAAACCGCGTCCCGTCAGCTCGAAGATAATCCAGCTCACCAATGCGGCGAGGATGCCGGCCAGTGTCTGGTAGGTGTCGCGCAGTGAAGCCTTCGAGAACATCTCCTTCCATGAAACGTGTTCCTGAATGCCGTCCTTACAGTTCTGTCCGTACTCCACGCACTTGTAGCCGTTCTGTTGCCAGCAGGCCACGTGCATGATGTGTTTACACTTCATTACTACCATCTGTCCTGGCTCGATGTCCTGACGGCAGTAGGTGCAGATGCGGCGTGATACGTTGGCCTCCGGCTCGTACTTCTTATAATACTTCATGCCGAAACGCTTCGACTTGATGGAGGGCACCAGTACCTTCATAATGAGGAAGAAGATGGCAAACGTGAGCAGGGCGATGAGCAATGCCACCAACACCTTTGTAATGGTATCTCCTGTCGACTCAGCCTTCACGGGCCAAGGAGTCTCTGCCGAGCCAATGGCGTAATCTGCCTCTCCGACATTTCCGCCTTTCCATTCAGCGGTGTATTTGACGAGGCCGTTGTAGACCTTGTCTTCCGTGGCGCGATAGGAGAATGCGAAATCATACATGGCATCCTTCACCACCTGCTCGAAGTTGCTCAGCACGCTGGCCAGGTTGTCGCTGGGCATGTACATACCCTGACGGTCAGCGATAGGACCATTGTCATCGCGCGGTGTGGTGACGGCGTCAAGAGTCAGCTCTACGTTCTCGTCCACACCTTCACCGGTGTAGTAAAGGGCATAGACCTTTGGTACCAGATGTGCGGTGTTGGTCTGGTAGTCGGCCACCTCAATGAAGGAAATCTCTTCGTCGGCAGGACGCATATTGCCTTCGGTGAAGACGAAGAGTAAGTTCTTGTCCTTGGCTGAAATGGCGCGACGGGCAATGGCGGCATTGCGCTCATAGCCGGCGGCGGCATGTACTGCATCCTCAAACTCAGCCTTGTCACTGGCAAACTCAACCAGCTTGGAGTAGAGTGCTCCATAGAAGTATTTGTTTTCGGACTGCTTACGGAATTCTTGTTCGAAGTCCTTGAAATTTTTCTTCGTCACCATTTGTGTAGGCGTCACCTCATCGCCAAAGAACGACAGGAAGACGCAGCTGTCGGGTGCGCTCTGCACCAACTGGGACACGGCATCGAAGATCTGGCCTTTGCCCTCTTCGGGGATGCTCAGGTCGACAAGCACGGAAAATGTGAAGCCTGGGGGAATACGCTGGCCTGTGCTCACCGAACTGTACATGCAGCGGGTGGGTGAGATGATTTCGCCATCTTCTTTGATGACGAGGTATTCATTCAGATTGGCCTCGGTTACGTTGTCACACGATTTGCCGTTGCTGTTCAGGACCTTCAGGAACAGTGTGATGCTGTCCTTGCCCTCAGCGTATTCGTATTTCTTGTCGCAGAACTCAACTTTCTTTACGTCCTGTGCATTTACCTGTGCCAAGCTGGCCAGCAGGGCACATCCAAAAAGTATTTTCTTCATCATTGTCTGGCTTGTTTTATCCATGTTTTTAAGATTTCCATTCTCTGTTCGCCGTAGAAGGTGTTTTCTACGACTAAATCGCCATTCACAACAGGAATCGTGGTGAGCAGGCTGTCGCTGGGCGTGTAGACCAGGACGAAGTGGATGCGGTCGAGATAGTCCTGGACGGCGCGGCGTACGGTAGGTATGCTGCAATGCGGAGCAGCCACGAAGCAACCGGTGAGGCTGAGGTTGTCTTCCTTGTCGTTGTCCGAGATCTTCTCTGCCACATATTCCGTCTTTTGTCCGTGCTGCTGGGCGTAGCCGTGGAGCATAGCCAGCACGTCATCGCCCTCAGTAGCTAAGTCCATGCAGATGTCTACGATGACGTTCTTGCTGATCTGTACATCGTGGCAGCTGTCGTCACGTTCTTCTGCCTTCTCCAGCGTATTGAAGTATTCGTCGGCGCTCAGCTCTTTCTGTTCAGCACCCACGGGGCGCTGTGCGGCAGTCTTCAGACTCTCCTGAGCCCACTGGTACCATTCGATGAGAGAGTACATCTTCTTCAACTCGCTCTTCGAGTTGATGTTCTGGTCGCGGCGATAGGTGAAGACACCTACGTCCTGCATCGGCGTTAGGATGTCGACGACAAGGGCGGTGAGGAAGAGCGGGTGCTGTGGATGCTTCAGCTGATCCTGCACCGATGTGTCGCTGTTGCTGAAGAACACACCCAGGCCGGGATGTGAGTGCACCCAGCAGGTGAGGTCGTACTGCAGGTTAGTCTCACGGCGCAGACGGCGCAGCTCCTCCAACACCTTCAGCTTGATCTTTCCTCCGAAGTTCAGGGCGTATTCCTCGAATACGGCATCGTCGCCAGGCATCACAATCTGCTCTAACGAGACGTAGTATTCGTTGCTTTCCGAATCATGTACCCAACGGCCTAAGACCATGCAGCCGTCCTCCTTCGGACTCTCGGGGTTGCGCAGGTCTTCCGCGTACATATTATAAATATCAATGATGCACTGGTTCTTGATGTACATGCGGCGGACAGCACTTTCATAAGTGAAGTCGACAGCGTCCACCTTCAGGTAGTTGGGATTGTCAATGACATCCTCCAAGCTCTGTTTCTTCAGGATAGTGGCAGTCTTGCGGCGTACAATGATGTTGCCGTCGGCAGAGACCTGCTGACCAGGGGTGACGGGAGCACGATAGCCGGGCTTGGGAGCACGGGGTCCTGCAGGAGCAGGTTTGTAGGTGTTAACCTTTTTCTTTCCTTTGCCCTTGTTTTTGCTGATGATGACAATAATGAAGATGAGCAGGAGTAGACCGCCGGCGATGGCACCGATGAGTGGCCAAGGCAGTTCTTTTCCGCCCTCCTCTTTCACTACCATCTCGTTGGTCAGCCGTGTCAGGTTCTTCTCCAGCAAATTCAGTTTGCCGTCGAGCACCTCTTCCATCTGGTTACGGAAGTCCACGCTGGCTTGGGCATCAAGCTCGGGATAGTTCTGAAGGATGCCTTGGATAAAGAGGTCTTTCTTCCCCTTTTGCTCCTCCAGTTGCAGCAGCAATCCATCGGCATACTCCTTCAGCTGATTCTTTTGTACATATTCTGCCTTATCCTTACGGTTGAGCAGATCGTCGATATATTTCGCTATCTCGTCATTCAGATTCTGTTGGTTCTTGTCCGAGAAGAAAGGATCATCCTGCAGTTTCTGCTGGAAGGCTTCCATCACGGTAGGCTTCGGCGGCTCTTGCACTTGCTTTTTAGGCCTTGCAGCGTCTGCCCACGGCTGTAATGCCGGCGTAATGAGCAGCACTATGAACAGTGCTAATGCTTGAATCTTTCTCATAGGTCTGTTATTTGTGTAGTTATTTGTTGCTATCGGGGGTTCCCGGCTTACGCCACCGCTTGTACTTAGCGGGGATTACGTCGTTCATAGACTGGCGCTGTGGCTTCACAGTGATGTCGAGGCCCGCACTTTGTGGCGACAAGCCTGCAGCAGCTTTCACTTCGCTTGCCTTTCTCAGCGGGCGCTTCCCAGGTGTGGCAGGAACGGCAGGTGCGGCAGCTGGTGCTTCCGGAGCTGCAGGGGCAGCTGCAGGAGCAGCAGGTTTTGCTGCTGCGGCACCACCACCTTTGGTCATGGCTTCCAGTTTTGCTTTGGCGGCATTACCTTCTGCTGTCAGTTTCTTGTTGGCTTCTCTCTTCACCATCTGATTCACTTCCCTGCCCAATGGATTGTTCTCCATACCGGGGATGTTAATCTGTCCCATTGCCTGCTGCTGTGCCTTGCTGATGTTGTCCATCATCATGCGCTGCATCTTGTTGTTCTTGATGGTCTGGAAGATCTGCTTGCCGAACATCAGGAGCATGCCTACGCCAGCGATGCCTCCGATGAGCCACATCATGCCTTTCTTCTCCTCACTGGCTTCTTTCTTCTGAGCTGCCTGGATAGAGTCTTGCTTGGCCTGTTGCGCGGCAGCCTCTTCCTTTGCGGCTTGCTGAGCTGCAGCAGCAGCAGCCTGTTGCTCATTGGCTGCACTCTCCTCCAGTTCAGCCTTCTTCCTGTCGTAGGAGGCCAACACATCATTGATGTCCTGTAACACCTCCATATCGGCAATCTTGCTGCGCAGTTCACGCAGGTGATTGGCCTGGAAGGTGAGGTCCTCGGGGAATGGGAGTCTCGTTACACCGGCAAGCTGATTCTTCACGTTGGCGATGGTGATCATTGCGTCATCGGTGGGTGTCAATCCTTCGTCAGATATTTCTTCGCTGACTATGATGTCATCGGCATTAGCAGCCCTGTCGCCACCGCCTCTTCCGCCACGACTGGCTCTGGCACCTCCACCTGACACTTTTGTCGAGAATGTCAGGTTTCCGCACTGGCTGAACACCTCGTAGTGGCGTTTCTTCTCGTAGTGTGCGAGGTAGATGGGAATTGACATCTGTGCCTCGCTGCTAGTTGTGAATGTCAGCTGAGGGTTGTCGCCCAACAGGAAGAATCCGTCATCGGACTGGTTGTAGCTGACGCCGGACGGAATCATAAAAGCTGATGGCGTCATGCCTTCAAACTTCGTGTCATTGTACGAACCGGTGCGGTCGAAGATGGCGACTGCCACCTCGTCCAACTTACGGTATTTGCGCTGGTTGGCAGATCCCAGTTTTTTCTGCACGTTGGTGAAGAGCACTGTGGTCTTTGTGCCGTCTTGAGTGATGGTATAGGAAAGGATGATACGGTCGCCGTCAGAGGAATAGAGCGTGTCGATGACGTCTTTCGCCTGAGCGGAACCAACCCAGCCTAATGCGCAGAGCCCGACAGCCAGCCGTGTGAGCCTCTTGTTCATCATAGACCTTGAATACGGTTGTAGCGTTCTATAATCTTGTTCTTGTAGTCACCGCCGTTGCTCCATGCAGCAGCGTGCTTCTCACAATTGGCATCGACGCAGCAGTTGTACAGACCGTTCACCTGTCCCATGACGCTGGCCTTCGTGGCCTGGCGGTCGTTGCTGGTGTAGATTTTCTTGTAGAGGTCGTCCAGCTTGTGGTATATCTGCTGCAGCGACAGACTGCAGTAGGCGCACTGGTGCTTTGGACGCTCTGTTCCTCCGCCGCGGTGTGTGCGGCAGATGCCTTCCTGCTTGCTGAGGTCAATCTTGGCAAGATCTTCCTTAATGGCATTGAAGCGCTGGTAGCCACCATCGCTCTCTTGCCAGCCGTGTGCACTGATGGCGGCGTCAATCTTTGCCTTCAGTTCATCGATGCGCTTCTGGTAGGGCTCTTTCTGCTGGTCCACTCCAGGACGGTGCTTCTTGTTCGTGCAGAAAACAGCGTTGTCCACGTCTTTCTTCAGTTTGTTGAACTCGTCCACCATACCTAAGTATTCAGCGCTTGGTTTCAGCTCAACAGTGATGTCAAGCTCAATCACTTGCTTGCGAAGCAGCAACAGCTTCTCGCCGCCGAGGATGCGCTGCACCAGGCCTTCCTTCGCCTTGCTCAGGTAGATAGGCAACATCACGGCCATCTCCTTGTCTGCAGGAGCATGGAAGGCGGCCAGCTGGTGCTTGTTCGAGGGCTCGATGAACACGTCCTGACCCGTCTCAAGGTTGTAGGGGTCAATGATGCGCTTGCCCTTAGTGCCGCCGAAAAGCTTGTCATACTGGAATGAGGGACGAAGTTTCTTCACCTCTTTCTCCTTATAAGGCTTATGGAAGAGGGCGAGGATTTTCTGCTCGTCCAGGTTCTCTATCTCGATGAGCACCTGCCCGAACTCGTCGTCGCTGTCGGGGTTCATCAGCGTGACGAAGATGTTGCAGTACGACAGGTTGACAGTCTCCTTCGTATTGTCGTTGCTCAGCGTGATCTTCTTCTGCTCGTCGGCCCTGCCGGTGAGGGCTGCGAGGCAGAGTATCATCATCAATATTATTTTCTTCATAGTCTTTTCATTTTTTTTTGTTACCTCGTTATAACGTTATTCGTTATTCCGTTATAACGCCTTTTTCATCAGATGCTTAGCGAGATTCTCTTCTTTGGCTCAGCACCGTCGGCGGGAGCTGCAGGAGCAGGCTTCGGAGCAGGCTCTTCGGGCATCTCCTGAGTGAACTTCACCCATCCGTTGGGCTCGCCTTCCTCGCGCACCCATTCGGCTACGGTCTGGTCCTCAGGATAGGGGTAGGTGTTCTGTGCGTGATACATCTGATACTTCAGATAACGCTCCACACGCAGCACCAGGTCCTTGATAGAGGCCAGCACGCCCATCTCCTTGATGGTGAGGCAGACATGTCCCTTGAACGAGCCGCTGTAGCGGATATTGGGATGCCATACATCGCTGATAAATGTGAAGACGGGGTTGCCGTCGGCTGATGGGTAGTTGTTGGGCAGCACCACACTCATCTTGTGCAGATAGCCAAAGATGGGCTTGCGTGGCGGCTCTGTCTCCTCCACGCCAACGATGCTCTTGCAGCGGTACCAAATTTCGAACTCGGTGGGCAGGCCCACGGCGTTCTTGCGGCGGATGATATACGACAATGATGGTTTCAGCGGATTGGGACCTTCCTGCTTGCGCTTGCTGCACAGGGAGTCCAGCTCCTTCCACTCCTGAAACAGGCGTGCGTCG
>JAGAAJ010000042.1 GCA_017615355.1 Prevotella sp. | reverse complement strand
GCTCTTCTTCCGTTACGTCGTAGGAGCCAGTACCGTTGCGCGCCTGCAGCTCTTCCTCGTATTTCTCATAATCGCCATTGCTCTTGGCCGCAATCACTAGCGTCTGATGGAGTTCTTTCTTCTCTTCCTCGGAGAAGCCCTCGAAAGGAGTAAAAAACTCACGATAATACTCGATGATGGTTCGCTCGATGATATACTGCTCAATCTTCGTGGGCTGTTGACTGCCCTTGAAGATGAGAAATATCAGCGACATCAGGAAATTCTTCTTCTCACCGAAGTTCTGGAGATACTCCGTCTCAGTCACCTTGAAGGGATTCATGGAGATGGGCTTTTCCTTGCTATAAGAGATATATGTTCCACCGAAATAGCTGCACAGTCCCTCATAACTGTCACCTGTATCGACAATCACCACATCGGTATTCTGCTCGTAATACTGGCGCACGACGGTGTTCATGAAAAACGACTTACCACTACCAGAGGGGCCAAGGACAAAGAAATTCGAGTTGTTAGTGTACTTGATCTTTCCTTCCTTACCTGTGGTGTCAATAGGCATCGGCACACCCTGACGGTCGGTATAGTAACACTTCACGGGCGTATCATCGCCATGCGTCTGACGCTCCTTGTACATCAGGCACAAGGCAGCATCCGAAAGCGTCAGGAAACGGTCGTAATCCTGACTGAGGCGATAGACATTGCCAGGGAACGAGGCCACAAAGAGTTCAAGCTGGTTATAGGCACGTTTCGAGATATGGATGCCCTGACGGCTGAAGATGTTCTCCAGATGGTTGGTCACCTTCTGCATATCTTTCTGGGCATCCATTGCCACAATGAGATTATAGTGGGCATAGACGAGCTGTTTCCCTTCTCGTGCTATCACCTCCTGCACCTGCTTGATGTCCTCGACGGCCATCTGGTTTGATGGATTGGGAATGCTCGCATGACGGTTCTTCTTCTTGTCGAGCAATGCCAGCTCACGCTTCTGATTGGGCAGGAAGATGACCTGGTTATAGACAACCGTGTCCACATCGGGGATATGGTCTATCTCGCTCATCAGGTCAACGGGCATCACGGCATTGTTCACCGTCATATCGACGTAGGGACGCAGCACACCGGGCAATCCGACGGAATCGACATCCAGCAGACTGTAGACCTTGCACTGGCGGGTGCCCATGTGAATGGCTTCGCTGTCCACCTTGAAGTTGGTCATCGAGAAATGGGCATCGCGGAAGTTCAGGGCAAAGAAGCGGTCGGCATACTCGCGGGCCTGCTGCACGTTCAGGAACTCGGCACTCTTGATGCCGCCATCGTGCAGTTGGTCGGCCACCTTGCGGATCTTGACCAGGAAGTCGCGCCACTTGCTATTGTCATAGCTCAGCAACGCACTTTTCTTGCTTTCCTGCGTGATGACCAGATACGTGCATCCCTCAATATAGGGACGGCCATTGAAGAAGCGGAAATAGGCATTGGAGAGAAACTTGCCGCTATCGCTGACTTGAAGGGCGCGACCGTCGAAGCTCTTCCTCACAAACACGTCCTGCTTATGTAGCGCATAGCCCTCGCCAAGCGTCTGGACTACCGCCGTCATCAAGTTCGTGAAGTCATAGTAACAGTCCGTGTCGGCACTGTACTTCTGCACAGGGTTCTCCATCTTCAGGATGGCCGAATATTCGCCCGTCTTGGTGTACAAAACCCCTACCCCATCCACATCTTCTATCGAGAAATAAATGTCCTTGAACGTATTGGCACGCTTGCCGCCGGTGCCAAAGGCATAGACGCTGACGGCCATTCCGGCAAGGAACAAAATAAAACCTATGATTACTATTAATGTCATTCTGTTATTCTCTGTTTATATTCCTCCTTTCACTCCGTGTCCGTCTATGTCTGAGAGATACTAAAACTCCCTCGTCCGACGCAACACGAACACACCTTTCTCCTCATTCTTGGAGTGCAGACCCTTCCGTTGTTTCAGGAATGTCATCACACCGCCAAAGGCGAGGACAGCCGTACACAAGATCAGGGCAGCGACGAAGCCGATGGCCACATAGCCGACGATGAACGCGACGATGGCACCGCCAGCCGTTCCCGCAGCCCAGTAGATGTAGCGTCCCTGAAAACCCAAGAATTCAAGAGGCCGCTGAAGCCCCTTGAAAACTTGGTAATCGAGATGTTCTGCACCAGTCATCATTCACCACCGATGCCGAAGAACAGAGGCAGAGCCTGGGCTGCTGCAATCAGGAAGATGCAAGCACCCACGAGCATCATGATGCTCTTCTTGACATCCTGCTCCTCGTTGTTCATCTTGATGTACACACTGATAGCACCCACTACGGCTACGACACCAGCGATGGCATAGCACAGCTTCACGGCCACAGGCACGTACTTCGCAATCTCCGTGGTCACGGTTCCAAGAGCCGTAGTACCGGCGGAATAATCGCCAGCAGAGTTCTGAGCGAACGTTACACTTACCATGCAGAGCATTGCCAGCACCATTCCAAAACGGGGTGACTTCACTGCTTTCTCACACATGCCGACGGCTCCATTCAGGATGCCAGAAACGGCCTTACTAAACTTACTTTTCTTCATTTTTGTGTTGGTTGATTAATTTAGTTTTTATGATAAAAATGTATTGTCTAATCGAATGGGGAGAATCCCGACGAGCCGAAGTGATAGCCGAAGAACGCAGGTAGCACAATCGTTGCGCCTATCAGGAACATCACGGCTCCAAGCATCATCAGCACAGCCTTGGTGAAACCGCCCTCGCCTGCCTGCAACTTGATATAGATAACTGTTGCATTGTAGATGGCCAGCAGAGCTGCAACGGCATAGAGCAAGCCTACGACATAGCCCATCGTCAGCACCACCTCGTCAGTCATCTCGGCGAGTGCCTGAGCCGTCAGCGAGTAATTCGTACCGCCATTGCTGATTGTCACTAAGAACAACTTCGTCATGCCCATCGTCTCACTTTCTGTTGTTTGCCTTCATAGTTCGGTACATCTGCATCGGCTTGTCCATCGGCTGACTGGAGGCAATATGATACTCCCTGCTGTCAAACTCTTCTTGGTACTTCGGACGAGCCACGATCATCTTCTCCTGGACTGATTCCTTCAGCTCCTCGAACTGATGCACACTGGCCTCACTCTCCTGGTTCAATAGATCCTCGTCATCAGGATTATCCTCTACCGGTTGCTCTTCCTGGGCCACATCGTCATCATCACCCTGCTGCATCTGCTGACTTTGAGCAGCGTTATCAGAACTGTCAGAATTGTCTAAGTCGCCCTGAGTGTCATCATCGCCATTCCTAACGACAAAGCCCTCCGCTGTCTCATCGATGACAGTCGACTTCTCCTCTCCGGCATCGGCGGTGTTGAACTCCTCGACGTCCTCTTTCTTCTTATCTTTCTTTCCATGTAGATCGAAGGCTATCGTCACACCCATGTAGAGGATGTAAAGGCCTGTCACTACCATTGCATAAATTGTAAATGCTCCCATGTCTGTTTAGTTTTACGGCTGCAAAATAACAG
>JAGAAJ010000041.1 GCA_017615355.1 Prevotella sp. | reverse complement strand
TCAGTAATTTTGTCCTCGGTAAACATTAGCGATATTCTTTAGTTCAACTTTATGGGTGGTACTACAAAGTTACTAAAAATATCGCTAATTACCTAATAATCAGATGATTATTTTTAAATGTTTTCATCGAACTCACGTTAATTACGTAAACATCGAAAAAATTGAAAAGGACGAAAATGAAGCAGGCCATACGGACAGTCATCAGTAAGAATTAGTTTTCGATTATTTTGTGTTTTTAGATGTTTTTGGGATACAAAAAGCAAAGCAATCTTGAATTTGATTGAGAAAATGGGAAATGTTCTTCGACGAGCGAAGCGGCAAAGCCGAGCGACATGTGAAATGAAGAAAAATGTATTTATTTCCTTTTGTTCCATAAAATACTATAAATTTTGAGTTAATACTTTGATGGTGTTGGATTAATAACTATATTTGCGGTGGTTATTTATTTCAAATTGAAAGGAGTATGAAGAAAATTCTGTTTGTTATCGGTTCGTTGAGGGCAAAGTCCTTTAACCGCCAGGTGGCTCATGTGGCTAAGGAGATCATCGGTAATCGTGCTGAGGTACAGGAACTGGATTACAGTGATCTGCCACTGTTGAATCAGGATATTGAGCAGCCGGAGCCTGCGGTTGTAGCTCGCATCAGAAAGGCTGTTGCTGAGGCTGATGGGCTGTGGATCTTTACTCCCGAGTATAACATGAGTTATCCCGGGCATCTGAAGAACTTGCTGGATTGGATGTCGCGTCCGGTGAAGTTTATGGACTATGGTACACCGACTTGCATCAATGGCAAGCGTGTGGCTATCAGTGGGGCAGGAGGTAAGGCCGCTACTGCAAGTTGCCGTGCTAAGTTGACAGAGCTATTGGAGTTTATGAAGGCTGAGGTGCTGCCAGAACAGGTGGGTATCGCTGTGCCAGGTGAGGCTTGGGGCACGGATGTGCTCACACTGACCGATGAGCAGAAAGCAGAATTGAAGGCATTGGCGGAGAAGCTGATTGATGAATAAAGATGAAGGCTAGAGCATGACCTCTTTCCTAAATACAGAAAACATTGCACGGAGTGGGGATGGGGTGGAGTATCATCCGCTCATTCCTTTCTTGCCTGAGAATGCGAAGGTGCTGTTCTTAGGCAGTTTCCCTCCTCAGCGCAAGCGGTGGTGCATGGACTTTTATTATCCTAACTTCATCAATGATCATTGGAGGATTGAAGGACAGATATTCTTTGGGGACAAGAATCATTTTGTGGATGTCGAGGCCAAGCACTTCAAGATTGATGAGATCGTAGCCTTCTGTCAGGAAAAAGGACTTGCGTTCTTTGACACCTCCACCGCTATCCGTCGTTTGCAGGATAATGCTTCGGATAAGTTCCTCGAGGTGGTGGAGCCGACTGATATCCGTGTGTTGCTTCAGCAGCTGCCCCATTGCCAGGTTATCATCACTACGGGTGAGAAGGCTACCGAGACTATTTGTGCCTCGTTGGAGATTCCAGAGATTCCTAAGGTCAATAGCTATGTCGCAATCCCTGAGTTGTTTAATAATGATGGCCTGCAGGTCATGCTTTATCGTCTGCCGTCCTCCTCACGTGCCTATCCGCTGTCTTTCGACAAGAAGGTGGAGGCGTACAAGAGTTGTTTTAATCAGTTTATGGAATGATGACGGACTATCCCGATAGGATGACGGCGGAGCAGGCGAGGGCGTTTGGTGAGGATGTGCTGAACATCGTTAGTCAGATTCCTCGTGGCCGAGTGACGACCTATGGGCATATCGCAGCCTTGGCAGGATGGCCGAGTCATTCAAGGATGGTGGGACGTACGCTGAGATATTCGCCTGGGGCAGTGGATTTGCCTTGCCATCGGGTGGTGAATAAGGAAGGTAGAACAGCTCCTGGGTGGAGTAGGCAGCGGGCTTTATTAGAGGAGGAAGGTGTGGCCTTCAAACCCAATGGGCATGTTGATATGCAGCGGCATCTGTGGGAGCCAGAATTAAGTGAAGAGTGAATAGTGAAAAATTTGCTACCGCTGCAAAGAGTGAAAAATAATATAAAACAATAAGATATGGGAAAGTTTGAATTGATGGCATTGCCATACGCACAGGATGCATTGGAGCCGGTGATTAGTAAGGAGACGATTGCTTTTCATCACGGGAAGCATTTGGCTGGGTATGTGAATAACCTGAATGGGCTGCTGTCTGGCAGTGGTTTTGAGGAGGCTACGCTTGAAGAGATAGTCTGCAAGGCTACAGGCGGTATGCTCAATAATGCGGGGCAGATATTGAACCATGAGATGTATTTCCAGCAGTTTAGTGGGAAGCCGGGGAAACCGGCTCCATCGGGAAAACTGGCTGAGGCGATTGTGAGGGATTTTGGTTCATTTGAGGCGTTAAAGGAGGAGTTCCAGAAGAAGGGGGCTACGCTGTTTGGATCTGGATGGGTTTGGTTGTCTGCAGATAAGGACGGGAAACTGGTGATTACGCAGGAGGCGAATGCGGCTAATCCTATTCAGAAGGGGCTGAAGCCACTGTTGACGTTTGATGTATGGGAGCATGCGTACTACTTGGACTATCAGAACCGTCGTCCTGACCATCTGGCTGCGTTGTGGCAGATTGTGGATTGGAACGTCATTGAAAAGCGGTACAATCAGTAGATGAGCATACGGTTCAGTTTCTCCCAGAAGCCGCTTGCCGTGTTGATGATGGAACTGGATGGCTTGGGTTCGTGAGCCATGGTGCCTGTTGCTTCGTAGTATTCCTGGCGGAGTTGACGGATGGCATCGGCACACTTCAGGTTGCCGATGGATTGGTTATAGTACGTCAAGAGCGTCGGATAGAGGTGGGTGAAATCATCAGATATTTGGCGCGCCATCATTCTCCTGCTGAAGAATGATGTCTGGGAAATCGGAAACGGGGATGCCAGCAAAAAGGTTCGTTTTGACGACATAATCGCTTGTGAACTTGTCGGTGGGTATGCTCATCCACTCTTTGCGTTCCGTTTCGGGCATCTTTTCGATGGCATAACGGAGCATGGTGCGGGGCATCTCGTGGGCATGTTGGCGGAGGAAATCGCGAAGGAGATCCATTGAGCATCTCTTCCCCATTTCTCTTAGCATCCAGCCAACGGCTTTATGCATGAGGTCATGCGGGTGATGCAGGTGGATCTCGGCATAGCGGAGACACCATGAGGGGTCTCCCATTTGGGAGGTCTTCCAGGAACAAACGATGCTCATGCGCTGTTTCCATAGACAGGGACTGGCAGCGAGGTCATCGAGTACTTTTATTTTGTAGTTTTTGTCGCCAAGATTAGAGGGCAATAGGAGCCAGTGGCCAAGGATCTTATGGACAGAGAGGTCTACGAGGTCCCAGTTGTTGGCCTGCTCCGCATATTGCAAGTACATCTGTACAATTTCATCGCGCTTAGTGATGGCATCGGGATTATTTTCTAAGCGCTTGGTGGCAAGTTTTTCGAATTTAGCAACGAGAATCAGAAAACCACAGAGGCGCACTTCATGCCAGTGGTTCAGGAGGAGTTCGGGGATTTCGGTCAAGGGAAAATCCAAACCCGCGAGACGGACCACCTCGCGGGTTTGGGGCACTTTCAGGCCCAGGAACTCATCGCTTTCACCATACTCGCCAGGCCCCGTTTTGAAGAACCCCATCAGAATTCGCCGCTGCTCTTCATTTTGTAGCGACTCCATGTACTTGATAATCTCCTGAGCAGTCATTTTTTCTTTTTAGGTTTCGGCTCAGGCAACTCCTTGCAGGTCTCACGGACGAGCGTTGAGAGATAGTCACGGTCATCCACGTCGGCAATAAAAAAGTAATCTTTCGCCCCTTCGTATGGTGGACGCATGTCTATTACACGCAGAAGCTTTCGTCCAGCCTCTGTCGGCTTCAGATAGAAACAGTCGTCGCAGATGAGGCCAAAGATCTTCCCGTCGCAATAAATCCCGTAGTCGCCAAACATCTTTTTGGCGACAATTTCGCCCGCTCCAGCGCATTGGTCGGCAATATACTGTACAAAGTCTGCATTACTTGCCATAATCTCTCATTTTAATCTTATGATTTTATCTGCGATGCCAGCTCCTCCGCCTGTTCATTTCCTGAATGTTAAAGTCCTCAATATGCTCGATTTCAGGGTTCATGCAATCGAAGGAGCCGATAATACTGACGATATCGAAACGATAGTTGGTTATGTTTCGATAGCTGAGATAATGATTGATGGCATGACGCAGGTTGTTGCGTTTCTGGTAGTCTATGGCTTCAAACGGAGCACCAAAGTCGTGGCTGCGGCGAGTCTTTACTTCCACGAACACCGTGGTTTCTCCGTCCTGTGCAATGATGTCAATGTCGCGATGCTTGGAATGCCAGTCGCGTTCAAGGATGACATAGCCCTTCTCACGCAGGTAGGCCGCAGCGAGCTCTTCTCCCCAGACGCCCGTTTGTAAATGTTCTGGTCCATTCTCCTTAAGATGCTGCTGTGTGTTGCCCTTTTCCATCAGCTCCTTGCATTTCTCAAAAGCATCTTTTACCCAAGCGTCTTTGTCGGGAACAGTTGGTAATAAACGTTCAAGGGCAAGGAATATCTTCTTGGCTTCGTCGATGCGACCTTCACTGACACGTGACCTCAAGATATCGACAGCTGTCCAGAACATAGCTAGCGAGGTGTACGGACTCTTGTCCGTAGCATACAGGTTGCGGGCAGCCTCGTAGGCCTCCTCGCGATTTCCTTGCTTGCGCAGTTCAAAGACTTCCTTCGCCGTCATCCTACAGGGTATACCGCTGTGCGATGACCTCCCAGTCGATGATCTGCCAAGGCTTCCTGCGCATACGGCAATGCCATCAACTGAACTACATTCTTCTTTTCTTGCGACTCAGCATAGCTCAGGCTGGCTTGGCTCTGCCCTCGTTGCTCGTTCAGTTTATACTTTCCCATATCTTATTGTTTATAAACTATCGACCTGCTCTTCGTCAGGCAATGGAACGCCATTATTCTGCCCATCGTGCAGGAAATAGATGAGACCAAAAACTATAAATGCCAACAGCAATACTAGAATCACAACGTGAATGATGAGACGCTGTCGCTCACTGTAGTTGCCTTTCTGTCGGCGGCGTTTCTTTATTGGTTCTTCCTTTTGGGGTTCGCCTACGGGTACAAGCATACGCCCCAATGGCTTCTGCGTGTCGTGGTTGGTGAGAGGCTCTTCATGCCAGTTAATTTTTTCCATATGCATGACAGTTTTGTGATTCTGACAATGTCTGCAGACTGTATTCCCTACTTCATTTTCCATTCACCATCGGTCTGCACCATCGGAACGACAACTTCCTCCTGGGTGTTGTCGGTGAAGGTCATTTTCAGGAAGACCTGCATGACGTTGAGGGCGGTGTCGGACTCGGCGCGTAAGAAGTCGATGCTGTTGACGCCGCCGTGCTCACGTCCTACCTGTGCGACGTGCTGGTTGTAGAAGGTGAGTAGCTGCTGTCGTTGTTCGCTGCTGAGGCTGTCGTAGGACAGA
Organism: Prevotella sp.; assembly: GCA_017615355.1. Lineage (GTDB taxonomy): Bacteria > Bacteroidota > Bacteroidia > Bacteroidales > Bacteroidaceae > Prevotella. The sequence continues at coordinate 25,258 of JAGAAJ010000041.1, read as the reverse complement.
CTGCCGTTGAGAAATGTCTCTGCGCGGTTTTCGATGTAGAGTGCCTTGTAACACTTCAACGCCACGCCACCGGCTCGCGCTTCATCGTCGAGAGGCGTTGCCGATTCTTTCGACGTGCAGCAGAGCAGCGCCGTCGCCAGCAAGATGGTGGCGACGACCGTACTAAAGCGTGCAAGGACGTGGCTGCTCATCAGTATTACAGGAAATTGATGGTGCCGGGCGTGGCATCGGGCACTTCGGTGCGCGGCGGCTCGGGGATGATGTTCTGGCTGCCGATGCTGTCGAGCACCTCACGGCTGCGGCTGTAGGTAGGCGTCTGCTCGACGTTGGAGATAACATCGTCGTTGTCGAGGTCTTCTGCACTGAAGATATAGATGTTGGGACGGCGCTTGTAGTTGGTGCGTGCGTTGCCCTCGCCATAGTAGTGCTGACGGCGGTCGTCGCGTTTGGCAGCCTTCTCCTGCTCCTCGGCCAGACGGCTGGCTTCTTCGCGGCTCTGCTGCTTCAGCATACGCTCTTCCATGCCGTCGACGTTCTGCATACCGAAGCCCGTAGCCAGGATGGTGACCTTCACTTTCTTGCCCAGGTCGGGATCGATGGCTACGCCCCACTTGATCTCGAAGTCGCCGAACTTGTCCATGAACTCGTGCACATAGTTCATCTCCTCCATCATGAAGTTGTCCTTGGAGTCCTTCTGGTGCGAGAAGGAGATGTTGAGCAGGATTTTCTTCGAGTTGAAGATGTCGTTGTCGTTGAGCAGCGGTGAAGTGAGGGCGTCGTCGATGGCTTTCTTTACGCGGTCCTCGCCCTCGCCAAAACCTGTTGACATGATGGCTACGCCACCATCCTGCAGCACGGTCTTTACATCGTTGAAGTCGAGGTTCATCGTGCCGTGCAGGGTGATAATCTCAGCGATAGACTTGGCTGCCACACTCAGGGTGTCGTCGGCCTTGCCGAAGGCGTCGAGGAAGCTGAGGTCGGGGTAGATCTCGCGCAGACGCTCGTTGTTGATGACGAGCAGGGCATCGACGTGCTTTGACATCTCCTCTACACCGTCGAGGGCCTGGTCAATCTTCTTGTTGCCCTCAAAACGGAAGGGGATGGTGACGATGCCGACGGTGAGGATACCCATGTCCTTCGACACCTTGGCGATGACAGGTGCAGCTCCAGTGCCGGTGCCGCCGCCCATGCCGGCCGTGATGAAGGTCATGCGTGTGCCGTCGTTCAGCATGTTGTGGATGTCGTCGATGCTCTCCTCTGCTGCGGCCTTAGCCCTTGCTGGGCGGTTGCCGGCGCCGAGGCCCTCGCTGCCCAGCTGCAGCTTCACGGGTACGGGGGAGTCGTTGAGTGCTTGGTTGTCGGTATTGCAGACAACGAAGGTCACGTCGTGGATGCCTTCGCGGTACATGTGGTTGACTGCATTGCCGCCACCGCCGCCTACGCCGATGACTTTGATGATGCTATGCTTTTCTTCGGGTACTCCGAAATCTAATATCTCGTTCTCCATATTCTTTATTTGTGTGTAAAGTGTTTATTGTTTAGTGACCTTTGTAGGATGATGAGAGAATAATTGTTTATTCCTCGGCAAAGATGTCGGTGGTGATTTTCTTCACAGAGCGCTTGAAACGGTTCCAGCCGCTGTTCTCCTTCTTCAGACGGCGCTCTTCCTCAAGGCGGCGCTCTTCTTCCTCACGTTCCTTGCGTTCTTGTGCCTCACGCTGCTGGCGTGCCAGCTCAGCGGCCTTGTCCTCCTCCTGCTGTGTGCGTATGGTGCCAGTCTCTACCTCGCTTGCCTTACGTACAGGGCGCTCAGGTACGTTGACCTCTTCTTCCTTTTGGTCCTCGAACAGGTCGCCACCACGACTGATGCCATTGCCGGCGCAATTGATATCGCCCTTCAGCAGCAGGCCCAGTACGGTGTTGAATATACCATTGCGAGCCTTTAGCAGGTCGTTGCCACTATTGATGGTAGTGGTGACGAATTTTGCCACGCGTACCTTATCGATACGAGTGTAGGTCGATACGGCCTTCTCGATGTTGCGCATGTTTGAGCCACCGCCTGTGAGGATGATACCACCCAAAAGTTTGTCGCTATACTCTGACGGTATTTGGTAGCTTGCGTTCTCGATAATTTCCTGCATACGGGCCTCGACAATCTGGATGAAGCGGCGGCTCTCAATCTGACGCTCCGGATCGATGCTGTACTTCAGCGTGGGGTCGATGTCATTGTTCTCAGTGTAGGCACATCCGTATTTCAGCTTCATCTGCTCGGCGTCGGCCTCCTCCATCTGCAGCGAAGCAATGTCCTTGGTGATATTGTTCGAGCCCAGGGGAATGACGGCCAGATGGCGCAGCACATTCTTCCAGAATACCGTCACGGTAGTAGTGTCAGCGCCGATGTCGACTAGTACGCAGCCTGAGCGTTTCTCGGCCTCTGTCAGTACGGCGTTGGCCAGTGCGAGCGGTGCCAGGTACATCTCGGCCACCTTAATTTCAGCCAGCTCGAAGCAGCGGTTCAGGTTCTGGAAGAAAGCCTTACGCATCAGGATGTTCAGGAAATTGCCTTCCAGCTTGGCGGCACGAATGCCCACGGGATCCATCTGCAGCTGCGTGTCCACGCGGTACTCCTGTTCGGCCACGTCCAAGATTTTCTGCTCAGGATACTCCAGCGACAGATTCTCGTCCATCAGTTCCACCACCATCTCCTGTGTGATGATTGCTGAACCGTCGGCACTGAGACCTGAGAGATCACGCTGTACGCTGTTGCGCACAGAGCGCAGCGACTGGCCACCTACGCCCACGAACACTTGTAGGATGCGCGCCTGCAGCTGCATTTCGAGTTTCTTCACCATCGACTGCAGGCACTGTGCCGTCTTGTCAATGTTGTACACTACGCCCTTGCGGATGAACGACGAGGCGTCCTCTTTCACCATAGCGAGTACGGAGATGCTGCCGTCGGGCTTCTTTTGTCCGGCAATGGCCACGACTTTCGACGAGCCGAGTTCGATTGCCACAATAAAATCTTTCTGTTCTGCCACCATATTATTGATTTTTTGCGTTATTACGTTATTTTGTTGTTTCGATTTACTTTTTCTTCTTGCAGACGATTTGGTTGTTGAACTCAACGCTGATGCGCGAGTATTTGTTCCATCCAGCCTGACTGAGTCCGTATTGGTAGAATTTGCGTAGACGCTCCAACTTCTTGGTCACGCCGATGGGCTTGCCAATGTATATAATATGTTCGCCCACGCGTGGTACCATCTCAATGGTGCTGTCGGGCAACACGTTGATTTGTTCTATCTGGTTGCGCCAGAAATCATCGGCCATGATGATGCGCCCGATGGGTGCCAGTACGCGTGCAGCGTAGCCTTGGCTGATACTGCCCGTGGCAACAACAAGGTTGCACACATAGCCTGTGTTCATCAGTGCCTTGCCGTCGCGGTCCACGTAGTAGTCCTGTCCGTTGGCCATGACACGCATTACGGGCACTCGCTCACTGATGCTGATTCTTACGCTCCCGCTCTGTGTCTTGTAGGCTTCGACACGCTCGATGAGCTCCTGTGCCTCCAGTCGTTCCTCAATGGCACGCAAGTTGACATCAGAAAGATGCTGGCCTACCGGATACAGATTCTGCTCGGTCAGCATTTTGCACACGTCGGCAGGTGTAAGGAAGCCGCCAGTAGCGTTGCCCTCGATAGTAACTTGCACGTCGTGGCAAGTCATATCACGTTCGATGGGATGATTGAACGCGGTGATGGCGAGTAGCAGGTAGACGCCTATGATGACGCCGAAACTGACGGTGAATATTTTCTTCCAGTTGATATGCATGTTACTATTTGCTGTTGATCTTTCGTTTCAGGATATTGGCAATCTGCGGCACCTGCTCGTCAAGGTCGCCTGCACCCAAGACGATGAGCACGTCGAAGTCGCGACTCTTTACCATCGGGATGACATCGTCCTTTGAGATGAGTTGTTTCTTCACTCCTGGCTTCAGGCAGTCATAGATGAGCTGCGACGACACACCTTCGATTGGTTTTTCGCGAGCTGGATAGATATCGGTGAGGATGACCTCGTCGAGCTGACTCAACGCCTCGGCAAACTCGCGGTAGAAGTCTTTCGTGCGGCTATACAGATGCGGCTGGAAAATGGCCGTGATGTGACGGTCTTTGTAGAGCTGGCGCATGGAGCGAGCACTTTGGTAAATTTCCTGTGGGTGATGGGCATAGTCGGAAAGGAACACCAGTTCGGGTGTGCGTATCTTGAAGTCGAAGCGGCGGTCTACACCGCTGAAAGACAACATGCCGATACACAGTTCGTTTGCCGTGCATCCTGCCAACTGTGCCATCGCCATCGCAGCAATGCCGTTCTCGATGTTGATGGGTACCGGCTGTCCCAGCTCGACATTCCTGACACTCTCGATAGGTGAGATGAAATCGAAGGTAATCTCACCGTTCTCCATGCGGATGTTCTCGGCATGGAAGTCGCCCTCGTTGAGACCATAGTCATAGCGGCGTACGCCAGGTTGCAGATTCTCTTTCATCTCCAGTCCGCGATGCACGATGAGCGCGCCCTCGGGCTGTATCAGCTCCGTATAGTGGCGGAAGCTCTCCAGATAGGCTTCCTTTGTGCCGTAGATGTCCAGATGGTCAGGGTCAGTGGCGGTAATAACCGTCATGTAGGGTCTGAGGTGGTGGAACGAACGGTCGTATTCATCAGCCTCGATGACGACATAGTCCGACGTAGGGCTGAGGATATAGTTCGTACCGTAGTTCTTGGCAATGCCGCCGAGGAATGCGTTGCAGTCAAGATGACTCTGGTGCAGGATATGTGCGCACATCGTGCTGGTCGTGGTCTTGCCGTGAGTGCCTGCTACGCAGAGGCCACGCATCTGTCGGGTGATGGTGCCCAGTGCCTCGGCACGCTTCTGTATCTCGAAGCCGTTCTCGCGGAAGAAAACGAGTTCCTGATGCTCGGCGGGAATGGCGGGCGTATAGACCACAAGGCAGTTCTGCGGGTTCTTGCAGGCATGGGGAATGTCGGCAACACTCTCCTCATAGTGCAACAACATGCCTTCCTTCTCCAAACGTCGCGTCAGCTCAGTGGGGGTGCGGTCGTAGCCGGCCACCACTAGTCCGCGGCTGATGAAATAGCGTGCGATGGCGCTCATGCCGATGCCGCCGGCACCGATGAAATAGACAGCCTTTATATCTTTTGTGTTCATGATTTTTGTTTTTTTATTGGGCTTATGGGCTAATGGTTTTGGGCAAGGGCAATGACTTCCTTGGCAATGACCTCTGCACTGTTGGGTAGGGCGAGTTTTAGGATGTTCTCGCTGAGCGAGGCCAGACGGGCGTCGTCATTGACCGTGTCGATGGCCAGGCGGATGAGTTTCTCGGGGGCCTCGGCATCCTTCACGTAGAGGGCGGCGTCGCGGTTGACCAATGCCATCGCATTCTTCGTCTGGTGATCTTCAGCCACGTTAGGGCTGGGCACCAGGATGACAGGTTTGCCCAGGAGGCAGAACTCGCTGATGCTGCCTGCGCCTGCCCGGCTGATGACAAGGTCGGCAGCCTTGTAGGCAGCGGTCATGTCGCTGATGAAATCGGTGACCTTGAGTTGAGAAGTGAGAGGTGAGAGATGAGAGGCTTCCAAAGCCGTCTTCAGCCTGCTAGCTATTTCCTCGCTGTAATATTTGCCTGTTTGCCAGATGAACTGCAGGTCCGAGTCGGCAATCAGGTCGAGGTGATGCAAGACACTCTCGTTGATGGTGCGTGCGCCAAGGCTTCCACCCACCAGCAATACAGTCTTCTTGTCGGCAGACAGCCCGAAGCTTTTACGGGCCTCTTCGCGTGTCATCGACGTATTAATCAACGCCTGACGCACGGGGTTGCCAGTCATCATAATCTTCTCCTTGGGGAAGAAACGCTCCATGCCCTCATAGGCCACACAGATTTTCTGTGCTTTGGCTGCCAGTTGTTTGTTCGCCAGGCCGGCGAAGCTGTTTTGCTCTTGTATCAGCGTAGGGATGCCCATGCTGTTGGCGGCTCCTAACGCGGCACTACTGGCATAGCCTCCCACACCCACGACGACCTGCGGCTTGAACTCGCGCAGGATTCGCTTTGCCATGCGCTTGCTCTTCAAATAGTCGATGGCTACGCCAACGTTCTGTGGCTTCCACAGAGGACGGAAGAATCCACGGATGGGCAGGCCCTTGATCTCGTAGCCGGCCTGCGGCACGCGCTGCATTTCCATTCTTCCCTCTGCGCCTACGAAGAGGATCTGTGCGTCGGGCAGTAGTTCGCGAATGGCGTTGGCAATGGATACGGCGGGGAAGATGTGTCCGCCGGTGCCGCCACCGCTGATGATGACTTTGATTGCTTCTTTCATATCTCGTCCCTTTCTTTTTTATACTTATGCGGTTTCAGTGGCCATGTCGCTGCGCTTGGCCGAACGGCTGACACTAAGGATGGCGCCGATGTAGGCACAGCTCACCAAGGTTGACGTGCCACCCTTCGATACCAATGGCAGCGGTTGGCCTGTCACGGGACCGATGCCCACGGCTACCATCATGTTGATAGCTGCCTGCGTCACGAGGAGCAGGGCCAGACCCATGACGAGGAAGGCGGGGAAATTGTTCTCGCACCGCCCTGATATGCGCGCAGAGCGGAACAGCAGGATGACGTAGAGGAACACCACGGCAATGGCGCCGATAAGTCCCATCTCCTCAATGATGATGCTGAAGATAAAGTCGGAGAAAGCCTGCGGCAAATAGTCGCGCTCTACCGAATTGCCCGGGCCTTTGCCAATGATACCCGACGAGGCGATGGCAAAGTTGGAGTGTGCCACCTGATAGTTATCGCGTACGCTGTAGTCCTTAGGATTCTCAGGACGCGGCTGATGGTTAACAATGCGGTTGCGCCAGGTGCCCACGCGATGGAATATCTTGGCGATAGCGCCCTCTTTCTTAGGCTGTACGTTGGTGGCAGTCTGCTCAGCAGCAGCGTCGGCTTCGGCAGCATCTGCACCAGCCAACGAACCAATGCCGAAAGCCAGCGCTCCCATCAGCACCACGACTCCTACTACCTTTCCTAACTGTTTCATGGGCACACGACCTATGAACATCATCACAAAGACAACGGCGAAAAGCAGCATCGCAGTGGACAGGTTCTCAAGACCAATGAGGGCAATCATGGGCAGCGCCAACCATAGGATATACTTCATGGCTTTAGGATCGGCACCGCTACCGTCCTCCAGTTGCATAGCGCTCAGGATCTGTGCCGTGGCCAGCACCATCGTGCCCTTGGCCAGCTCGGAGGGCTGGAAAGTGAATCCCGGCAACTGAATGACGCGATTGGCGCCGTTGATGCTTTCGCCAAAGAACAACACCCAGAGCAATGTGGCATAGGACAGGAACAGGAAGATGGGCGTGGTAAGCTTGAAGTAGCGGCACGGAATGTTGAGTGTGACGATGGTAATGACGATGCCGAAGAAGATGGTGCCTGCATGGTAGATGATGGGGCCCATGTAGTTGTGGCTCTTGAACGACAGCGTGCTTGAGGCTGAGAAGACCTCGATGATACTGATGAGGCATAGGAAGAAGAACACCATCCAAATGCCCTTGTCACCCTTGAAGAGATTGCCTATTTTCTTGTTCATTGTTTTATAGTACTAATGAGGCCGATAGGCCCAAAGAGGCTTAAATTATAGGTTTCTGACCAGTTCCTTGAACTGCTCGCCGCGATCTTCCATGTTTTTGAAGAGGTCGAAAGAGGCGCAGCAGGGCGAGAGCAGCACTATGTCGCCAGGCTGGGCCAGCTCATAGCAGGCCTGCACACAGTCGCGCATGGAATGGGTGTCCCTCACAGGCAGACCGAGCGCATCGAAATTGTCGTGCAGTTTCTGGTTGTCAGCACCGAGATAGACTATGGCCCTACACTTCTCGCGGATGAGCGGCTTAATGGGCTCGTAGTCGTTGCCCTTGTCCTTACCACCGACGATGAGCACCACCTTTGTCTTCATCGAATCGAGGGCATACCAGCAAGCGTCGACGTTAGTGGCCTTGGAGTCGTTGACATAGTGTACGCCGCGTACGGTGCATACCTTCTCCAGACGGTGTTCCACACCGGGGAAGTCGCTAAGGCTCTGGCGGATGACCTCTTTCTTGATGCCTGCGATGTTGGAGGCGATGCCGGCAGCCAACGAGTTATAGATATTGTGGCGGCCCGTCAGACTCAGCGACTCCTGCTCCATGTTAAAGGGCTCAGGCTTCTCTATCTTATACTGGCCGGCCTCGATGTAGCCGATGCTGCCTTTTTCCTTGAGCTCAGAGAAGGGATACTGTACGGCCTTGATGTCATATTTCTTCAGCTCACGGCTGATGATGGGGTCGTCGTTCCAATAGATGAATGCGTCCTGCTCGGTCTGGTTCTGCGTGATGCGCATCTTCGCATCGACGTAGTTCTGCATCTCGTAGTTATAGCGGTCCAGATGGTCGGGCGTAATGTTCAGCAGCACAGCGATGTCGGCCTTGAACTTGTACATGTTGTCCAATTGGAAAGACGAAAGCTCAATGACGTAATAGGCGTGTGGCTCCTCTGCCACCTGTAGGGCCAAAGAGTGGCCGATGTTTCCGGCTAGACCCACGTCGTAGCCTGCGTTCTTGAAGATATGATAGATGAGCGAGGTGGTTGTGGTCTTTCCGTTGGAGCCCGTGATACACACCATCTTCGACGTAGTGTAGCGGCCGGCGAATTCTATCTCGCTGATGACGGGGATACCTGCAGCGGCGACCTTCTGCATCATGGGAGCCGTGTCGGGAATGCCAGGGCTCTTGATGATCTCGTCGGCGCTAAGGATGAGACTCTCGGTGTGTTGTCCCTCCTCCCAGAGGATGTGACGTTCGTCGAGTAGCTGCTTGTAGCGCGGCGCAATCTTCGACATGTCGCTTACGAACACGTCGAACCCTTCTTTCTTTGCCAGTACGGCGGCTCCTGCACCGCTTTCGCCAGCTCCCAGTATAACGATTCTCTTCATTTTATATTTCTTTTATCTTACTTTAAGCGTGATAAGTGTGATGGCCGCAAGGATGATGGTGACAATCCAGAAGCGGATGGTGATCTTCGACTCGTGGAAAGGACGGCGCGGCCATCCGTGAAGGATATAGCGCGACGTGGCGTCGAGCTGCGAGTCGAGCTTGCGGAAGTTGTCGTGAATGGGCGTGGCACGGAATACACGCACACGGCGACCTTTTCGTTTCTGTATCTTGAACCACTGGGTCTGAATGATGACACTGAGACTCTCGACGAAGAAGATGCCGCAGAGGATGGGCAATAGCAGTTCCTTGTGAATGATGACAGCGCACACGCCGATGATACCGCCAATAGTCAATGAGCCCGTGTCGCCCATGAATATCTGGGCAGGGAAGGCGTTGTACCAAAGGAAGCCCACCATGGCACCGACAAAGGCGCAGAGGAAAATGACCAACTCCTCGCTGTGCGGGATGTACATGATGTCAAAATAGGAGGCAAAGCCGATGTGGCCCGATACGTAGGCGAGAATGCCTAGTGCCACGCCGATGATAGCCGAGTTGCCGGCACACATGCCGTCCATGCCGTCGTTCAGGTTAGCACCGTTGCTCACCGCCGTGACCACAAGGATGGTAATCAGTACGAAAAGGATCCAGCCAGCAGCCACCTTGTGCTTGCCCACCCACGACATCACTTCGCTATAACTCAGGTTGTGGTGCTTCACAAACGGGATGGTGGTCTGCAGCGACTTGTGCGCCTCCGCCTCGTGCTTGACAAGCTCAGTCTTGTTCTGGGTAGGCTCTGTCACAGTCTCGCGCATCACCACATCTGGGCTGAGATAAAGCACCATTCCAACTATGAATCCGATGCTGACCTGTCCCACAATTTTGTACTTGCCCTTCAGGCCCTCTTTGTTATGCTTGAAAATCTTGATGTAGTCATCCATGAAGCCCAGGAATCCGAGCCACACCGTGGTGATGATCATCAGGATGAGATAGATGTTGCGCAGACGACCCAGTAAAAGTACGGGGATCAGGATGGATACAATGATGATGATGCCACCCATCGTGGGCACACCCTTCTTCTCTACACCGAAAGGATCGATAGTAGGGTCACGCTCTGTCTCAAAGATCTTGCGCTTCTTCATCCATTTGATGAACCGCTCGCCAAACCACGCTGATATAAGTAAGGAGAGCACCAGCGTGATGGCGGCGCGGAACGAGATATAGCTCCACAGGTGGGCACCTGGGATATTGTATTCTTCTAGGAATCTAAAGAGATAGTACAGCATAAGTTTTTTTTCTAGTTATAACTAGTTGAATAGTCTACTACTTCTGCTAGTTGTTGATAATTTTACGAACTTCTTCGCGGTCATCGAAGTGGTGTTTCACACCCTTTATTTCCTGATAGTCTTCATGTCCCTTTCCGGCGATAAGGATGACGTCGCCTTTTTGTGCCATCATGGCGGCAGCACGGATAGCCTCGCGGCGGTCGGCTATGGTCAGCACTTTTTTCATCTGTTTAGCATCAAGACCCGCCAGCATGTCGTTGATGATGTCCTGTGGTTCCTCGAAGCGAGGGTTGTCGCTGGTGATGATGACGCGGTCGCTCTGTTTCACGGCTTCCTGTGCCATCAGCGGGCGCTTACCCTTGTCGCGGTTGCCGCCGGCGCCGCATACGGTGATGACCTGCCCCTTGCCATCAAGCACCTCATGGATGGCGCGCAGTACATTCTCCAGTGCATCGGGTGTATGGGCGTAGTCCACAACGGCAGTCCAGCCCTCCGGCGAGCTTATGGGCTCCAAACGGCCAGCCACACTCTTCAGCGTGCTCATTACTACCAGCACGTCATCGGGTTGCTTGCCGAGCATGACGGCTGTTGCGTAGACGGCGAGAAGGTTGCTGACATTGAACTTGCCAATAAACTGCACGCCCACTTCACGTCCGTCCATCTCAAGGTACATTCCTTCAAAGTGACACTCAATGATACGAGCACGGAAGTCAGCCATTTGGCGCACGCTATATGTTTTCACCGTTGCTTTCGTGTTTTGTACCATGAACAGGCCATTCTTATCATCGGCATTGGTGATGGCAAATGCATTTTTCGGCAGGTCGTCGAAGAACATCTTTTTTGCGTTGCGATAGTTCTCTACCGTCTTGTGATAGTCCAGATGATCGCGAGTGAGATTAGTGAAGATGCCACCGGCAAAGGTTAGTCCGCCGATACGTTGCTGGGCGATGGCATGACTGGAGCACTCCATGAACACATACTCGCAGCCTTCCTGCATCATGCGTTCCAACAGCGTGTTCAGCTCGATGGCATCCGGTGTGGTATGGCTGGCTGGGATGGCCTCATCCTCTATGTAGTTACAAACGGTGCTCAAAAGGCCGCACTGATGACCCAAGCGCCGGAACAGATGGAAGAGCAATGTGGCGATGGTGGTCTTTCCGTTGGTACCAGTGACACCTACCAGCTTCATGTGTTCTGATGGACGTCCATGGAAAGTGGTGGCCACGATGCCTACGGCAGCCTCCGTTGAAGGCACTTGTATATAGGTCACGCCGTCTGCTAATGTATGGGGCAGCTCCTCGCATAGGATGGCGGTAGCACCCTGTCCCACGGCTTTTTCAATGTATTGGTGGCCGTCGGTCTGCGTGCCGCGGATGGCCACAAACAGATGACCAGCTGTGACGCGGCGTGAGTCGATGTCCACACCCGTGATGTCGGCATCGGCGGGGCCTGCGGTCGTCGTAATTTTCAGTTTGTTGATGAGTTCACTCAGTTTCATGCTTCTGTCCTCCTTCTTATATATAATAATGTATGGGATGTTATCCTAAGACCAATCGGCACGTCATCCTGCCCTGCAGTGCCGTGCCGGCAGGAATGCTTTGAGTCTGCACGTCGCCGGTGCCGCTGAGTTTCACGCTCACACCCATCTTCTCGAGCAAGTAGACTGCGTCGCGGGCACCCATCCCCTTTAGATTAGGCATAGTGCTGCTATCGGTAGTCACTTTGTCTAAGCGCACAGCATTTTGTTGTGTCTGTGCCTGGCCCCAAACGGGAGCATTGGTCGTTGTCGCTGTCATCCAGTTGCCAGTTGTGCTGATACTGAGGCAGTCGAGCACGTAGTCGGCGGCCTGCACATCACCGTTCTTCACGTCAGGCACGAAGACGGAGTGTTCATCACGGGCATTGGCAGCCACCTTTCTGACGTTGTTGGCCATCACACCTTCGGAAATCTCGTGGAATACGGAACCTGACTGGAGACCGCCTGACGGAGTGCCGTTGGTGGTCTTTATGCAGACGATACATGAGTAGCGGGGCTTGTCGGCAGGGAAATAGCCGCAGAAACTCAGCCAGTGACAGCTCTTCCCGCTATGGTAGCTGTAAGTGCCGTCAGACACCTGTGCCGTTCCCGTCTTTCCTGCTACAGAGAATGATGTTGAGCCGGCTCGTTTACCGAGTCCCTGGCTAACGACGTGTGTCAGTATGGTCTGCATGGTCTTGATGGCTTCAGGGCGTGCAATCTGTTCCTTCAGTACCACGGGCTCAAACTCTTTTACCACTTGTCCGTCCTTAACAGCCTGACGGACGAAACGTGGCTGCACGAGTTTGCCGTCATTAGCAATGGCGTTGTAGAAAGCCAACGTGTTGATGGGCGCAACCTGTGTCTCATAGCCGATAGACATCCAGGGCAGCGTTGTCTTGTACCAATTAGCGGCTATACGGCCGTTGCTGCCAATAGCGTCCCTGATATTTGGCCTGCGGTATTCGTTGAGCGGAATTCCGAGGTCCATGCCAATGCCCACACGACGGAGCCCCTCAACATAGCGTTGTGGATTTGACTGGTAGAAGTGGTCGATGACATGGCTCACGCCGATGTTTGAACTGACTTCCAGCGATCTTGCCACGTTGATGTCGTGATAGCCTCCGCGGTGCCAGTTATGGTCGCGCATTCTAGCACCATGCATGGGCATCACACCACTACCCGTGTGGATGACGTAGCTGGTATCGACGACAGCATCGTCGAGAGCAACGAGAATGCTGGCTGTTTTGAACACTGAGCCGGGCTCGCAGCGGTAGCCCAAAGCGTTGTTGAGGCGTTCGTGGAAGTCGCCGTCGCCTCCTTTCTCCATGTTGACGATGGCCTTCACATCGCCCGTCTGCACCTCCATAACGATGGCAACGCCCATCAACGCGTCAATCTCACGGAGTTTTTTCAGCAGGGCCTGCTCTGCCAGGTCCTGAATGCCGATGTCGATGGTGGTAACAAGGTCGGCGCCATCAATAGGCGGCGTAGTGGTGACGTAGACCATCTTGTCACGTACCTTCTGCTTGTGTGCAATGCCGCAGTTGCCTGCAAGCAGTGAGTCATAGGCCAGTTCGATGCCGTAACGGGCAGTGTCGCGCGATCCAATGGTGCGCTCAGCTAGCGAACCAAACGGGTGACGGCGGGCAGGGTATTCGTCGCCCAAGAAGCCGCCCTTATGACGCGGCAAGTTGAAGTAGGGTAGTTTTTTTACCTCGTTGTAAGTGACGTAGTCCACCTTTCCACGCCAAATGGGCCAGTAGCGACTCTTCTTCTCGAAACCCTCCATCAAGTGGACACGGAACTCTTCGGCTGATTTCTGCGGGAAGATGCGGTGCAAGCCATCGCAGATGCTGTCGAGTTTCTCATTCCATAGTTCGTTGCGCTTGCGTACCCAGGCGGTATCCTCTACAAAAATGTTATTAACCCATTGACCACCTGCGCGGAAATCGATGTGCATCTCATATTCGGGTATGCTGCCAGCCAGCAACTGTCCGTCACAGCTGAGGATATTGCCACGGTTAGGCAGTTTGATGCTGTCGGCAGTGTTGATCTGGTTATTAGCCACCTCGGCCCACCATTTTTTCTCTGCAGTCATTGTATAGGCTGCCTTGGCGATAACAGCCAAGCCGACCAAAACGAGTGCCACGGCTATGATGAAATAGCGCGGCATGACTTTCTGCTTGCTGAACTTACTCATATTGTTTCTTCCTTTCTTCTTTTGTTCCTGCAGCAAAACTGCAGGACACACAGCGTTCTTTTACTTTTCTACGGGTACATCTATAATATAGGGCGGCTGGTCGGCGTGGTGCAGTTGAACACTATCGCTCTTTTGCAGCAGGTCGGTGATGTTGCTCTGCCTCGACATGCGGGTGAGGTTGCTCGAGCTGCTAAGTGACTCGAATTTTGCGCCCACCAAGTCTTTTTCCAACTGTGCGATGTCGATGGCGTCTTGTTGGCACTGATATCTGATGGCGACATAGGCGGTAACGATGAGTACGATAAGGATGATAAGCCAAATTTGTTTGCGTGCCAGAGTCCACAGGAAGTCACCGCCCAAGACATCGCGTAATCGTAGTGACGCCGACGGTGCCTCGTCACCTTCGCTGGTCTGGTTGATTTTCTGCTTCAGTTTTGCCGAAAGATGCTCCTCGCTTTCGTCAACGTGTCCTTCGACCGGTTGCTGGCTGGTCGTTTCCACGGTTTCTTCGATGGTGAAGCGCACATCGTCGTTATCTATATGTTCGTCTCTCTTGGCCATATTATCCACTATTCTCTATAAGTTGTTTACCTTCTCTGCCACACGCAGTTTAGCACTACGACTACGAGGATTCTGTTGTTGCTCAGCCTCTGTCGGCATGATGGGTTTTCCTATGGGGCGCAATGCGCAGGCCGTGTGCCCGAAGAAATCCTGCTGCTGCTTGCCGTCGATGCGTCCTGAGCGGATGATATTCTTTACCATGCGATCCTCCAGTGAGTGGTAGGTGATGACGCTGAGGCGTCCGCCTGGTTTGAGCAGAGCAGTGGTTGCAGTAAGCATCTGTGCCAGGGCATCCATCTCATGATTTACTTCTATGCGGAGTGCTTGGAAGAGCTTTGTCACCTCTTTTTTCTCACGCTCGCGAGCAAAGAGTTTTTCGACAGCCTCCTGTAGTCGCGCTGTGGTATCGATGGACTGTAGCTGGCGGGCCTTCACTATTGCGGCGGCCACCTGCCGGGCATTGCGTAGCTCGCCATAGAGGTAGAATATGTCGCTGAGCTGCTCCTCGCTGTAGTTGTTCACCACGTCGGCGGCCGTCAGTGTGGCACGACGGTTCATGCGCATGTCGAGAGGTGCGTCGAAGCGGAAGGAGAATCCTCGCTCTGCATCGTCAAAATGATGTGACGACACGCCGAGGTCGGCCAGCAGACCATCAATCTGGCTGATGCCATGGTAGCGCATCCACTGCTTCACATAGCGGAAGTTGCTGCGTACGAAAATGAAACGCGGCCCCTGGGCAGAGTTTCCCAGATTGCCAATGTTCTTCTCCGCATCCTCATCCTGGTCGAAGCCGAAGAGCATACCCTTTGGTCCCAAGCGACGCAGTATCTCTCTTGAATGGCCTCCACCACCGAAGGTAACATCAACATAAACACCGTCGGGCTGGATGTCCAGCCCGTCGACGCTTTCCTTCAATAGTACAGGAACATGGTATGTGTCGGCCGTGGGTGTCATGTGTATCTTGCTGTCGTTTTATTGTTGAGGGGCCATGATGGCTTTCAGTTTCGCCGCAAAGTCCTCCTGTGTCATAAAGGGTTGCTCCGCCTTCTCTGCCGCCCATATCTCAATGGTGTCCGTCATGCCAATGAAGCGTACAGCCTGGTCAATCTCAGCCATCTGCAAGTAACGTTTCGGGATGAGGAAGCGACCGTTGCCGTCGAGTGTCACAACTTCAGCCTCTTTCATGTACTGGCGCATCACCATCTGTCCTGTGTCGTCCCACTCGTTCACACGTGAGCGGAGTGCATCGACACGCTCATTCCAAACGCTTTCTGGATAGAGTACGAGGCACTTCTGGTGAATGTCCTTGCGCATTACCAGCGTGTCGCATCCGCCTGTCTGCAGCACCTTGCGGAAGGTGGCAGGCAGGAAAACGCGGCCCTTTGCGTCGGTCCTCGCCTCTATGTTTCCAAGGAATCTCATCGGCGTATTTTAGGTGGTTTTTATTATCGTGTGCAAAGATAAACATTTTCCTCCACTTTCCCCCACTTTTCCCCATATTTTTTTTAAAAATATTTCATTTTTTGTTTTCTTGCCCTTTTTGCGGTTCATTTTTACACAAAACCCTATGATGTGTGCAAAACCATTTTTGGCAGAAAATGGCTTTGCGATGAGTTTCGTAAAGACATACCGACAGGGCGTGGAGCGGACAAATTGTTGTTTTTTGAGGAAAAAAGTGTAAAAAAGCACATTTTTGGGATGAAAAAGAGGGAAAATAAAAAAAAAGTGTTATTTTTGCACACTGAAACAATCTCACGTCTTAACGACGTCGCGAGAAGCAACATGGAAACAATTACCGAGAAGACTATTGATATCAAGAAGGTTCTGCATGACAAGATGGGCAAAAAAGCCCGCTGGGTGCCGGGCTTTACCGTTAACTGGCTGCGTAAGATAGCCCATGAGGATCAGTGTAATAAGTTTCTGTGGGAATCGCGTGACCTGAAAGGTACGCCTTGGCTTGAGGCCTGCTTGGAATTCCTCGACACAAAATTAGAGGTGACAGGTCAGGAGAACCTGCCTCCAAAAGATGACGGACGCCTTTATACCTTCGTCAGCAACCACCCCATGGGCGGCATTGACGGCGTGGCTTTGGGGGCTGTCATTGGACGTCAGTATGGTGACAACTTCCGCTATCTGGTCAACGACCTGCTGATGAATCTGCCTGGCTTGGCACCGCTCTGCATCCCCATCAACAAAACGGGTAAACAGAGCAGGAATTTCCCTGCAATGGTGGAGGCGGGTTTCAAAAGTGACTATCATATGCTGATGTTCCCTGCCGGCCTGTGCTCTCGCCGCCGTAAGGGAGAGATTCGCGACCTGCCGTGGAAAAAGACCTTTATCACAAAGAGCGTGGAAACACAACGCGATGTGGTGCCTATCCACTTCGGAGGGCGCAATAGTAATTTCTTCTATCGCCTCAGCAATATCAGTGACCGTTGTATTAAGAAGGTAAATGTTGCTATGCTCTTCCTCGTTGACGAGATGTTTAAGAACACGGGCAATACCTTCCCCGTTCATATTGGCAAGCCCATTCCCTGGGAGACCTTCGCCGACAAATCGAAGACGCCTGCAGAATGGGCAGAGTACGTGAAGAACCAAGTGTATGAATTATAATAAGAGGCTGAGCTTCTGAAACTCCTCATAATAACTATGGACCAACCCATCATTCCTCCCATCCCCGCTGAAGTGCTCAAGAGCGAACTGACGCCTGAGCGTCAGTTGCGTATGACGAACAAGAGTCACAACGAAATCTACATTATTACGGCGCACAATGCGCCTAATACGATGCGCGAGATAGGCCGCTTGCGCGAAATAGCCTTCCGCGAGGCCGGTGGAGGCACTGGTAAGGACTGTGACCTTGATGAGTTCGATACCTGCGAGAACTGTTACAAGCAGCTTATTGTTTGGAATCCTGAAGACGAGGAAATCATCGGCGGTTACCGCTATCTGGAGGGGACGAAGTGGGAGATGGACGCCAGCGGACAGCCGAAGCTGGCCACCAGCCATATGTTCCATTTCTCTGAGAAGTTCCTAACTGATTATATGCCCTCCACCATTGAGCTGGGCCGCAGTTTTGTCAGCTTGCCTTACCAGAGTTCACGCATGGGAGCCAAGAGCCTCTTTGCCTTGGACAACCTTTGGGACGGTCTCGGCGCACTTACCGTTATCATGCCCAACGTGAAATATTTCTTCGGCAAAATGACAATGTATCCCAGCTATATTCGTGAGGGCCGTGATATGATTCTCTATTTCCTCAAAAAGTATTTTGACGACAAAGAGAACCTTGTAGTACCGATGAAACCGCTGAAAATTGAAACAGACGAAAAGACCCTTGAAGCCCTGTTCTGTGAAAACGACTTCAAGGGAGACTACCGTATACTGAACCGCGAGATACGCAATTTGGGCTATAACATCCCGCCATTGGTAAATGCATATATGAGCCTATCGCCGACAATGAAACTCTTCGGCACCGCCATCAACTACGGCTTTGGCGACGTGGAAGAGACGGGCATCCTCATTGCCGTGGATGAGATACTAGCCGAGAAGCGTGTCCGCCACATCGACTCGTTCATCAACGACCATCCCGAGGCCATGAAAATTACCAGCGGCGCCGGGAAGGTCATCTACAAGACAGGCTACTGAGCCGCGTCAGCCTCTAAGTATTCATGGGCATACCCTACATAATGCTCGGCATAGGCCTCGGCCATGCCGGGCTTTGCTATTTTAAGCATCTTGGCAGGCACACCACCCCAAAGCTCGTGTGGGCCAACCTTTGTGTTCTGCAGCACCAAGGCACCAGCGGCAATAATGGCGCCCTCGCCAATCTCGGCACCATCGAGAATGGTGGACCCCATGCCGATAAGTGCGCCATCATGGATAGTGCAGGCATGGACACAGGCGCAATGACCAATAGTCACGTCGTTGCCGATATGTGTCGGACCCGTGGTATTTGTCACGTGCACCACGGCGCCATCCTGGACGTTGGAGCGGTTGCCCATAGTGATGGGAGCCACATCGCCACGGACCACAGCACCAAACCAGATAGAGCAGTCGTTGCCCATCTTTACATCGCCGACTATTGTCGCGTTTTCACTGAAATAACAGCCTGTGCCCCATTGTGGCGACAGGCCTCTGTAAGATTTTATCAGAGCCATAAACAAGTAATGTAGCCGAAAATGCGGCTTTTTTCGCTGCAAAGGTACGCTTTTTCTACGACAGACTGCCACTTTTGCAGTAAAAAGTTTGTTCGCTTAACAAAAAAGCATTACCTTTGCACTGAATTAGCGGAAGCTGATTGACTAGTCATGGGAAACAGAATCAAAAAACTCAAAAAGATACGCATCCACCGTGAAGGTACCAACGAACTGCTTTACAGCTTGTTTGTCATCGTGGCTATTGCCGTTGTTTTGTGGCGTCTATGCGATAGTTGGATTCCCTTTGCCGTCTTTGTGGCTGTCTTCGGTACAGTCTGGTTGTTAGTTCTCAACTTCTACCGCTGTCCCATCCGCTATTTCCCTGAAGATACCGAAAAAGTCGTTGTAGCACCAGCTGACGGAAAGGTTGTGGTCATTGAAGAGGCTGACGAGAATAGCTATTTCCATGACCGTCGGCTGATGATCAGTATTTTTATGAGTCCTCTGAACGTTCACGCCAACTGGATTCCCGTTGACGGAAATGTGAAGTTCGTTCGCCATTTCGATGGCAACTACCACAAGGCTTGGTTGCCCAAGGCCAGCGAGGAGAACGAGCACGCCGATACGATGATTGAAACACCCGATGGACATGAGGTGCTTGTGCGACAGATAGCAGGAGCAGTAGCCAGAAGAATCGTCACCTATGCCAAAGATCAGGAAGAGTGCTACATTGACGAACATCTGGGATTCATTAAGCTGGGCTCGCGTGTTGATGTCTTCCTGCCGCTTGGCTCCAAGCCTGAGGTGAAAATGGGACAGGCTACAACAGGTGACCTCACCGTCATTGCCCGTCTGCCTTAACTTTTAACTCTTAATTCTCAAATCTTGAAGAAGCAAATTCCCAATACCATCACTTGCTGCAACCTGATTTCAGGCTGTATGGCTATCACCTTCGCAATGTTCTGGGGCTATGAACAGGCGCTTTGGGCGATTATAGCTGGTGCTGTGTTCGATTTCTTCGACGGGATGAGTGCCCGGCTTCTGGGTGTCAGCTCGCCCATTGGTAAGGAACTTGACTCGTTGGCTGATGTGGTCACTTTCGGCGTGGCGCCTTCGGCCATGCTCTTCCGCCTGTTGATGGATCTCAACGGGATGTACGTACTGGAGATGGAGCAAGGTTTTTTGTATGACGTTATTACCTTTGCACTCGTCTACATGCCCTTCCTCGCTTTCCTCATGGCGGCATTCTCTGCCCTGAGGCTTGCCAAGTTCAATCTCGACAAGCGGCAGGCTATGGGCTTCATCGGATTGCCTACGCCGGCAAATGCCCTGTTTTGGGGAAGCTTAATCGTGGGCTGGGGACCGAAGATTGCGTTCTCGCCTGCTATCATGCCTATTCTGATGGTATTGATGCTGCTAAGCTGCTACCTGCTGGTAAGCGAGATTCCCATGTTTGCTCTGAAGTTCAAGACTTGGGGATGGAAGGGCAATGAGGTGAAATGGCTGTTCATCGGTAGCTGCATTCCTTTGCTTGTCCTCTTTGGCATAGGTGCTTTGGCCATCATCATTGCTTGGTATATCGTCCTCTCAATCGTCACGCAGAAACACGTGGCTAAGTAATTCCATAACCCCCACACCCTTCACTGATTTCAGCCTATGAGATTTTTCCTCGCTCTTTTCGGATTCTTTTTCCTCATCCTTACGGGTCTTATGGCCGTCATCGTATGGAAAGTTCGCAAACGTATGCGGGCTATTCGTGAGGCGATGGAGAACAGTATGCAGGACGATGCGTTCCAACGCATGGCTGACAAGAACTACTACAGGAAACACCGTGACCAGGGGCCTGTCTTCGACGAGGAGTATTTCAAAGGTGACCCTAATCGCACAGCCCGTAATCAGCAGGAAAAGAAACAACAGCAGCAAACGCGTCGCACCACACGCACGGTCAACGGTGTTACAATTATCGATGACCGCACTCCTGATGTAGCGAACAAGAAAATCTTCGAGAAAAACGAGGACGAATACGTCGATTACGTCGAGAACTGATTTCCCTATACGAACATCTACTATTATTCATCAAATATCAAACGAAAAAAAACAATGGGACTTATTGAACAAATCATCGCACGTGCGAAGAGCAACAAACAGCGTATTGTCTTGCCCGAGGCAGAGGAAGAGCGCACCCTGACAGCCGCCGACCGCGTGCTGGCCGATGACATCGCTGACCTCATCCTCATCGGCAATCCGGAGAAAGTACATGCCCTGGCCAAGGAGAAAGGGCTGAAAAACATCGACAAAGCTACGCTTATCGACCCGCTGAACTACGAGAAGAGCGAGGAGATGGCCCAGCTTTTGCAGAAACTGCGCGAAAAGAAGGGCATGACCATCGAGAAAGCCCGCGAGCTGGTAAAGGACCCGCTCTACTTAGGTTGTATGATTATCAAGACGGAGGGTGCCGACGGACAGATCAGCGGTGCTTTGTCAACCACAGGCGAGACGTTGCGCCCTGCCCTGCAGATTATCAAGTGCGCTCCTGGTATCACCTGTGTCAGCGGCGCTATGCTGATGATCACGAAGAAACCCGAATATGGTGAGAATGGTGTGCTCGTTGTTGGTGATGTGGCTGTGACACCGATGCCTGACGCCGACCAGCTCAGTCAGATTGCCGTGTGCACAGCCCAGACAGCAAAAAGTGTAGCCGGTTTCGACGATCCGCGTGTGGCCATGCTCTCGTTCTCGACGAAGGGAAGTGCCAGCCATGAGGTGGTAGACAAGGTGGTGGAAGCTACACGTCTGGCCAAGGAGCTTGATCCGACGCTAAAGATTGACGGTGAACTGCAGGCCGATGCCGCCCTCGTGCCGTCTGTGGGTAAGAAAAAGGCACCGGGCTCTGACATCGCCGGCAACGCCAACGTGCTTGTCTTCCCTTGCCTCGAGGTGGGCAACATTGCTTATAAACTGGTGCAGCGTCTTGGCGATGCAGTCGCCATCGGCCCCATCCTCCAGGGAATCGCTCGTCCCGTCAACGATCTCAGCCGCGGCTGCTCCGTCGATGACATCTATTATTTAGTCGCAATCACAGCGTGCCAGGCAATGGACGCCAAGAAATAACAACAATATGAAGATATTAGTTTTGAATTGTGGTTCGTCCAGCATCAAGTATGCATTGTACAATATGGACGACAAGAGTGTGATGACAAGTGGTGGCGCTGAGCGTGTTGGCCTTGACGGTTCTTTCGTGAAGGTAAAGTTGGCCAACGGCGAGAAGCGCCAGATTATGCACGATATTCCTGAGCATACCGAGGGCGTGAAGTTTATCTTCTCGCTTTTGACCGATCCCGAGATTGGCGTCATCAAAGACCTGAAGGAGATTGACGCCGTAGGCCACCGCATGGTGCACGGCGGAGAGAAGTTCAACAAGAGTGTCATCCTGACCGACGAAGTGTTGAAGGAGTTTGAGAAGTGCTCCGACCTGGCTCCGTTGCACAATCCAGCCAACCTAAAGGGTGTGAATGCCGTGAAGGAGCTGATGCCGGGTCTGCCGCAGGTGGGCGTATTCGATACCGCTTTCCATCAGACGATGCCGCCGAAGGCCTATATGTATGCCATTCCTTATGAGCTGTACGAGAAGTACGGCATCCGCCGCTATGGTTTCCACGGCACCAGCCACCGCTATGTGTCGCAGCGTGCCTGCGAGTTCCTCGGCATCAAGGCTGAGGGCACGAAGATGGTGACCTGTCACGTGGGCAACGGTGGCTCCATCGCTGCTGTCGTTGATGGCAAGTGTATCGACACATCGATGGGTCTGACTCCATTGGAAGGCTTGATGATGGGCACACGTGCCGGCGACATCGACGGTGGCGCCATCACCTTCATTGAGAAGAAACTGGGCCTCGACGCCGACGGCATGTCGAACCTGCTGAACAAGAAGAGCGGCGTGGCCGGTCTGACGGGCGGTTCCAGCGATATGCGCGACTTGGAGAGTGCCGCTAAGGCTGGCGACTCCAGGGCCAAGTTGGCACAGGACATGTATTTCTATCGCATCAAGAAATACATCGGTGCCTATGCAGCTGCAATGGGCGGTTTGGATGTTGTCGTCTTCACCGCTGGCGTTGGCGAGAATCAGGTCTCCATGCGTGCCGAGGTTTGTAAGAATATGGAGTTCCTGGGCATTAAGTTCGACGCTAATAAGAATAATGTACGCGGAGAAGAGACCATCATCTCTGCCGATGACTCCCGTGTGAAAGTTGTCGTCATTCCTACAGACGAGGAGCTGATGATTGCCACCGACACGATGAACCTTCTTAAGTGAATAACGAACAAAGGCCATTCTTGCTTAAACTTTTTTTGCTTTTTGTGCAAAAAAGTTTAAAAAATGTATGGCAGAATGAAGATTATTGTGTATCTTTGCCCCGTAAAGTGGTGATAAACGCTTTGCAAGTGTTATTCACTTCATATTCGGAGAAAAGGAGTAATGCCGAAAATCCTGTAAAGAGTAGGCATCAAATTAAAATAATAAAGCTATAACTATGAAGAAAGTTATTTTCGCTGTTCTCGCAGCATTAGTTATGAGTGTGTCTTTCTCCTCTTGCAGCAAGAGCAAGGCTGACCAGATGATTGACGAGATGGAGCAGCTGGTTCAGAAGTATGAAGAGGTGAAGAAGAGTGGTGACCAGACCAAGGCTCTTGAACTTCTTAGCGAATTCGGCAAGTTGAGTGAGAAGTATGGCGACCTGAAAGAAGAGGACTTCACTGCTGACCAGAAGAAAAGGATTGAGGAGTTGATGAAGAAATTCGAATAAGATTTCCTAAAAGTCAATAGAATAGGAGGTGGGCATTTATCAGGGTGTTCACCTCTTTTTGTGTTCGCTTGATTGCTTTTAGTGAAAAAAATATTAAAAAAAATATGGCGGATTCAAAAATATTATGTATCTTTGTGCCGTCATTGCTAAATGCACCCAACAGAATGAGAAAGGAGTAATGCCGAAAATCCTGTAAAGAGTAGGCATAGAAATAATTAAAAACAAAAACGATTATGAAAAAAGTTATTTTCGCTGTTCTCGCAGCATTCATGGTGAGCCTGAGCTTCACATCATGCAGCAAGTCTCCTGAAGACAAGATTATGGGCCTGATGGAAGATGCTGTCAGCATCATGAAGGACACCCACATTAAGTCACAGGATGACGTAAAGGCTCTTGCCGAGAAAATGAAGCCCCTCAAGGAAGACGTCGAAAAGGCCATGAAGGAGTTCTTGGAGGCTTGCAAGGACAAGGATCAAAAGGAACTGGAAGAGATTGGAAAGAAATTCGATGAGCAGTCCAAGAAGCTTCAGGAAGAGGCCAAAAAGGAAGGCGAGCGTCTGCAGAAGGAGGCTGCTGAGGCAGGTGTCGACATTAGTGAGCTTGAAGACTTAGACTTGTTCTAATACTGCATTGCAGCAATTAGGAATAGCGGGGAATCCTCGGCGAGGGTCCTCCGCTTTTCTTTTCAAAATAATTTTTTTAATCAGATTATTAATCATCTTAAAAACTACAACTATGAAGAAACTGATTTTTGGCATTGCTGCTCTGTTTATGATGAGCGTTGTACTGGTAGGCTGCGACAACAAGAAGTCGAACAAAGACAAGGACGACGAGGATGAGGACGAGCGCACCGAACAGAAAGCCGTGCTTGACGATGAGGAGGATTATGAAGAAGATGAAATAGATATGTTTAGTGTAGCTCCGGAAGACAAGTTAGTTGATCTTTTGGAGGACGCTGTCCGCATCATGAAACGTGCACATATCAGAACGCAAGATGATGTGACGGCGCTTGCTGAGAAGATGAGTCCCATCAAAGAAAAGGTTGAACAGGCTATGAAGGAGCTGATGGAGGCTTATAAGGACAAGGATCCTAAAGAGCTGGAAGAGGCTGGCAAGAGATTAGAGGAAAAGATGAACAAAATCTCCAAGGATGCTGAAAGAGAAGGCGACCGTCTGGAGAAAGAGGCTGAAGAAGCTGGTGTTGATCTGAGCGAATTGCAGAATTTGGACATTTTATAAATTCATAGGAAAAAAAAGAGCCTCCAAAAATAATTCCGGAGCCTCCAAAATTTTCTGCGGAGGCTCCGGAATAATTTTTGGAGCCTCTATTTTTTTTCTTAGGATTTACGGCTGACTTTCGCCCTCAATATATTGCTGGGTGAAGAAGTGCTCGCCGTCGAAAACGACGTAGCTGAAGTGGCTGATCCAGTCGCCGAGGATGACGACACGGGCCTTGTGCGTCAGCTGCAGGTCGACGTCGATATGGCGATGTCCGTAGATGAAATAGTCGACGTTGGAATGATATTGGATGTACTGCTTGGTGTAGAGGATGAGGTGCTCGCGGTCTTCACCCATGTAGGCAGGCTCTTCGCCCTCAGGGCGCTTCAGGCGTGAGTGCTTCGCCCACGTCTGTCCCAACCACACACTCCAGCGGGGATGCAGCGTTGCGAGAAAGAACTGGCACACTTTGCTATGGAAGAGCCAGCGCAGGAACTTGAACTTCTTG
>JAGAAJ010000004.1 GCA_017615355.1 Prevotella sp. | reverse complement strand
GACGAATGCGCCGTAGTCGGCAATGACAACAACCTTGCCCTTGATGTGGTCGCCCACCTTGAGGTCGGCATCCAGAGCATCCCAGGGATGCGGAGTGAGCTGCTTCAGACCGAGTGCAATGCGCTTCTTCTCTTCATCGAAGTCGAGGATAACGACATTGATCTTCTGGTCAAGTTCAACCACCTTGTGGGGATCGTCCACGCGGCCCCAGCTGAGGTCAGTGATGTGGATGAGTCCGTCCACACCGCCGAGGTCGACGAATACGCCGTAGCTCGTGATGTTCTTGACTGTGCCTTCCAGGATCTGACCCTTCTCGAGACGTGAGATGATCTCCTGCTTCTGTGCCTCGAGCTCCTGCTCGATGAGTGCCTTGTGGCTGACGACGACGTTGCGGAACTCCTGGTTGATCTTCACGATCTTGAACTCCATCGTCTTGCCCACGAACTGGTCGTAGTCGCGTATGGGATGAACGTCAATCTGCGAGCCGGGCAGGAATGCCTCGATGCCGAATACGTCGACAATCATACCGCCCTTTGTGCGGCACTTGATGAAGCCCTGTACGATTTCCTCGTTGTCGAGTGCCTCGTTGACGCGGTCCCATGCCTTCGACAGGCGAGCCTTCTTGTGCGAAAGCAGCAGCTGGCCCTTCTTGTCCTCGGCGCTCTCCACGTAGACTTCCACGACGTCGCCCTCCTTGAGGTCGGGGTTGTAGCGGAACTCGGTAGCGGGGATGATACCGTCGCTCTTGTAGCCAATGTTCACGACGACTTCTTTCTTGTCGACGCTGATGACCTTACCCTCAACAACCTGATGGTCGGCCACCTTGTTCAGGGTCTCATCGTAGGCCTTGTCAAGTTCTTCCTTGCTGACGTTGGCCACGGTGCCGTTTTCAAACTCGTCCCAGTTAAAGTCCTGGAGCGGCTGAACGTTCTTTGTTAATTCTGACATTTTTCTGTGCCCCTCTTGGGGCAAAAGGCCTGCACAGACGCCATCAGACCTATGGTTTTAAGGGTTATACATTGCGGAGGCCTGCGTCTGTAACGACCTCCTCCCCACGACTATGGGGCAAAAAGAGGGTGCAAAGGTACTCATTTTTTTTCTTATGCCCTTCTTACATTCTATATAGGCGTGGAGTTTTAAGATTGTTTAACTAAAAATCGTTACTTTTCTCACGAAAAACAGATGGTTGGTGCAGCTTAACGAGGTGTCCTGTTGTGATTTACATGTCAAAAAAAATAAATGTGGTAAATCAATAAATGACTAAAAAAGGAAAAAATATTCTGGTATGTTGCAAATTTTTTGGCATTTTTTAATTATCTTTGCACCCGTTTATAAACATTTTGTATGAGTAACGAACTATTGACTCCGGATTATATCTTCGAATCAAGCTGGGAAGTTTGTAATAAGGTAGGTGGCATCTATACCGTTCTTTCTTCGAGGGCCAAGACGCTGCAGGAGGCTTTTCCTGACCGCATCATCTTCATCGGCCCTGATTTCTGGAAAGAGCAGGAGAGTCCCTATTTCCGTGAAGACAAATCTCTGCTGGCCGGATGGCAGTGGGAAGCCAAGGAGCTTGGACTGAAGGTGAGGGTAGGGCGCTGGACGGTGCCCGGCGAGCCTATTGCCATCCTGGTGGACTTCACCCCCTATTTCGAACAGAAGAACGAGATCTACGGCTGGCTGTGGGAGAACTACGGCGTCGACTCGCTGCACGCCTACGGCGACTACGACGAGGCCTCGATGTTCTCGTATGCCGCAGGACTGGTGGTGGAGAGCCTCTTCGCCTACCTCTCAATGGATACGGATAGGCACGTTAGCGGGAATTCTCCCAAGGCCGTCTACCACGCCAACGAATGGATGTGCGGCCTCGGCGCCCTCTATATCAACAGCAAGGTGCCTGAGATTGCCACCATCTTCACTACGCACGCCACGAGCATCGGCCGCTCGATAGCCGGCAACCAGAAGCCGCTCTACGACTACCTCTTCGCCTACAACGGCGATCAGATGGCCGACGAGCTGAACATGCAGTCAAAGCACTCCATCGAGAAGCAGACGGCCCACCACGTAGACTGCTTCACTACCGTGAGCGACATCACCGCCAACGAGTGTGTGGAGCTGCTCGACAAGAAAGTCGATGTGGTGCTGCCCAACGGCTTCGACGACAGTTTCGTACCCAAGGCCCAGGCCTTCACTCGCAAGCGCAAACTGGCCCGCAGGAAGATGCTGCAAGTGGCCAATGCGCTGTTAGGGGAAAACTTGGACGACGACACGATAATCGTCTCAACGTCAGGACGCTATGAGTTCCGAAACAAAGGCATCGATGTCTTTGTGGAGGCGATGAATCGCCTGCTGCGCGACCGCGATTTGAAGAAGAACGTAGTGGCCTTCATCGATGTGCCCGGATGGGTGGGCGAGCCGCGACAGGATCTGAAAGAACGCATCGACAGCGGCCTGCCCTACGATACTCCCCTGGAGGTGCCGCAGGTCACCCATTGGCTGCACAACATGGGCCACGACAACGTGCTGAACATGATGAAGTTCTATGATATGCACAACCGCCACGAGGACAAGGTGAAGGTCATTTTCCTGCCCTGCTACCTCGACGGCAACGACGGCATCCTCAACCTTACTTATTATGATGTGGTCTTAGGCAACGATCTCTGCATCTACCCCAGCTATTACGAGCCGTGGGGCTATACGCCGCTGGAGGCTGTGGCCTTCAAGGTGCCCTGCATCACCACCGACCTGGCCGGCTTCGGCCTATGGGCCAACAAGGAGTTCGGACACGAAGGCCAGTTGGAGGACGGCGTGAAGGTGATTCACCGCACCGACTACAACTATTCTGAGGTAGCCGACTATATCAAGGACACCGTTGCCGACTTCTCGTCTATGACGCAGAAGCAGGTGGATACCTGCCGCTCCAATGCCTCAAAGCTCTCAAAGAAAGCCCTCTGGAAAGAGTTTATCAAATACTATTACGAGGCTTATGATATTGCCCTGCGTAAAGCCCAATCTAGATTTACAAATTGACAATTGACAAAAATTATAAAATAGTAAATTAAGAAGATGAAAATTAAAGCTGACTACACCAACGCTCCTCAATGGAAGGAGCTGACCGTGAAATCGAGCCTTCCCGAAGAGCTGAAGTGTCTCGATGAGATTGCCCACAACCTGTGGTGGGTGTGGAATTATGAGGCCCGAGATCTGTTCCGCGACCTCGACCCTGAGCTGTATCACGACGTGAAGCATAATCCTGTGATGCTGCTGGAGCGCCTGAGCTTCAAGCGCAAGGAGGAAATCATCAAGGACAAAGCCCTGATGAAGCGCATCCAGGCCGTCTATGAGCTGTTCCGCGCCTATATGGACGTGGAGCCCGACAAGAAGCGCCCCTCTGTGGCCTACTTCTCGATGGAGTACGGTATGCACTCGGCCCTGAAGATTTACAGCGGCGGTCTCGGCATGTTGGCCGGCGACTACCTGAAGGAGGCTTCCGACTCAAACGTCGATATGGTGGCCGTTGGCTTCCTCTATCGTTTCGGCTACTTCACACAGAGCCTGTCGATGGACGGACAGCAGATTGCCAAGTACGAGGCACAGAACTTCACACACCTGCCCATTGAGCGCGAGCTCGACGAGAACGGACAGCCGGTGGTGGTCGACGTGCCCTACACTAATTATATGGTACACGCGTACGTGTGGCGCGTCAACGTGGGCCGCATCAAGCTCTACTTGCTCGACACCGATAACGAGATGAACAGCGACTTCGACAAGCCCATCACCCACAGCCTCTACGGCGGCGACTGGGAGAACCGTCTGAAGCAGGAGATCCTGCTCGGCATCGGCGGTGTGCTCACCCTGAAGAAGCTCGGCATCAAGAAAGACGTCTATCATTGCAACGAGGGTCACGCCGCCCTGTGCAACCTGCAGCGCCTGTGCGACTACATCGAGGAGGAGCATTTGACGTTCAACCAGGCTATGGAGCTGGTGCGTGCCAGCGGTCTCTATACCGTCCACACTCCTGTGCCCGCAGGCCACGACTACTTCGACGAGGGCCTCTTCGGCAAGTACATGGGTGCCTATCCGCAGCGTCTCGGCATCACCTGGGACGAGTTCATCGGCATGGGCCGCACCAATCCCGACGACCACGGCGAGAAGTTCTGCATGTCGACCTTCGCCTGCAACACCTGCCAGGAGGTCAACGGCGTGTCAAAGCTGCACGGCTGGGTCAGCCAGAAGATGTTTGCCGGCATCTGGAACGGCTACTTCCCCGAAGAGAACCACGTGGGCTACGTCACCAACGGCGTGCACTTCCCCACATGGGCCGCTACCGAGTGGCGCAAGCTCTACGCCAAGTATTTCGACGAGAACTTTATGTTCGACCAGTCGAACCAGAAGATCTGGGAGGCCATCTACAACGTGCCCGACGAGGAAATCTGGGCTACACGTATGGTGCTGAAACAGAAGCTCTTCAACTATATCAAGGAGCAGTTCCGCGAGACGTGGCTGAAGAATCAGGGCGATCCCTCACGCGTAGTGTCGCTGCTTGAGACGATGAACCCCAATGCGCTGGTCATCGGCTTCTGCCGTCGCTTCGCCACCTATAAG
Source organism: Prevotella sp. (assembly GCA_017615355.1). Taxonomy (GTDB): domain Bacteria; phylum Bacteroidota; class Bacteroidia; order Bacteroidales; family Bacteroidaceae; genus Prevotella. Next base: position 26,834 of record JAGAAJ010000004.1, on the reverse strand, counting down.
CGTGCCCACCTGCTGTTCACCAACGAGGCCCGCCTGTCGAAGATTGTCAACAATCCCGAGCATCCCGTCATCTTCCTCTTCGCCGGCAAGGCTCACCCCGCCGACGGTGCAGGTCAGGGACTCATCAAGCGCATCTTCGAGATCTCACAGCGTCCTGAGTTCCTCGGCAAGATCATCTTCCTCGAGGACTACGACTTCCTGCTGGCCCGTCGCCTCGTCTCTGGCGTCGACATCTGGATGAACACCCCGACACGTCCGCTCGAGGCTTCCGGCACATCCGGCGAGAAGGCCGAGATGAACGGTGTCGTCAACCTCAGCGTGAAGGACGGCTGGTGGCTCGAGGGCTACCGCGAGGGTGCCGGCTGGGCTCTCACCGAGAAGCGCACCTACGACAATCAGGGCTATCAGGACCAGCTCGACGCTGCCACCATCTACTCGCTCTTGGAGAACGAGATCATCCCTCTGTATTACAACAAGGACAAGAAGGGCATCTCAAAGGGCTGGGTCAAGGTCATCAAGAACAGTATCGCTCAGATTGCTCCTCACTACACGATGAAGCGCCAGCTGGACGACTACTACTCAAAGTTCTACGAGAAGGAGGCCAAGCGCTTCAAGGCAATTGCCGCCAACGGCTACCAGAAGGCCCGCGAGATTGCCCTGTGGAAAGAGGCTGTGGCTGAACGCTGGGACGGCATCCGCGTGGTATCCAGCGAATGGGATATCCCCGCTACCGGTCTTGAGACAGGCACGAAGTACACCCTGCGCTACGTTATCGACGAGCAGGGCCTCGACGACGCCGTCGCTCTGGAGAAGGTCAACATCTTCACCGACAAGAACGGTCAGGAGCGTATCTACAGCATCGAGCCGCTTAAGATGATCGGTCACGAGGGCAACAACTACACCTTCGAGGCACAGCTCGCACCGAAGCAGGCCGGCGAATACCGCTCTGCCGTGCGCATGTATCCGAAGAACAAGGAGCTGCCCCACCGCATGGACTTCTGCTATGTGAAGTGGCTGGAGCTGCCCGCAAATATCTGATTTCCCCAAAAGGAAAATAGGATATAAATACGAAGTGATCCCCGGAAGTTTGTCAAAAACTTTTGGGGATTACTGGTTGTTTCAGAAATAGTTGCTATCTTTGCAGCCAGTAAGATTGTGACTTGGAAAGATGAAGAAACTGTTTTGTACTTTTGCTGCAATGCTCCTGTTGGCTACAACCCTTGCACAAACGACGAATGTGCACGAGCAGAGCGACGGCTACGAGTGGCCTACCGACCCGCTCGTGGTGAAGAAGCTGCATGAATGGCAGGATTTGAAGTTTGGCGTGTTGCTCCATTGGGGCATCTATGCTGTGCCGGGCATTGTGGAGTCGTGGAGCATTTGTGATGAGCCGTGGATCACTCGCGACACCACACGCACCTATCAGGAGTATCTGGACTGGTACTGGGGTTTGGCGGATGCGTTCTGTCCCACGCAGTTTGACCCGCAACAGTGGGCTAAGGTGTGTGGAGATGCTGGCATGAGATATATGATCTTCACCACGAAGCATCATGATGGCTTCTGCATGTTTGATTCTCAAGAAACGGACTACACCATCGCCCATCATGCCTTCAAGGATGATCCTCGCCGTGATGTCTTAAGACATGTTTTCGATGCCTATCGCGAGCGGGGATTTGTGATTGGCGCCTATTTCTCCAAGCCCGACTGGCATTCGCAATACTACTGGTGGGACGTCTATGCGAAGAAAGGACGCAACGTGAACTATCCTGTGGAGCAGTATCCACAGCGATGGGAGCGGTTCAAACGGTTTACCCACCGTCAGATAGAGGAGATTCTCACACGCTATGGCCAGGTGGATATCCTTTGGCTTGATGGCGGTTGGGTTTGGCCAGGACGCTACGGGCAAGACATCGATATGCCAGCTATGGCCCGTATGGCTCGCAGTCATCAGCCTGGACTCCTCATCGTCGATCGAACCATCCGAGGCCCCTACGAGAACTATCAGACACCTGAGCGCGCTATCCCTGAGCAGCAGCTCGACTATCCCTGGGAGAGCTGCATCCCCTTGACCGACGATTGGGGCTACACACGGAATGCCCGTTACAAGACGGCCAACAAAGTTATCGCCACCCTCGCTGAGATAGTAGCAAAGGGCGGCAACATGGTGCTGGGCGTGGGCCCGACGCCGGAAGGGCTGATCAATGCAGAGGCTGCGGAGCGCCTGCAAGAAATAGGGGAGTGGCTCAAGGCCAACGGTGAAGCCATTTACGGCACCGTCATCACGTCTCACTATCACGAAGGCAACCTCTGGTTCACAGCATCGAAGGATGGCAAGAGCAAATACGCCATCTATTGTCCGCCGGATAATGATGATCTTCCGGATGTGTCGGATGGTTCGCAAGAAAGGGAAATACGGGAAAAACGAGAATTCCAGCTCTCATGGACTGTGAACATTCCTCAGAAGAGCATCAGTCTGCTAAGCACAGGTAAGCGGCTGAGACACCGTATCACATCCGATGGGGAGGTTATCGTGTCATTGCCCTTCTCCCTCGCTCACCAGCCTATAGCCTTGAAAATCTACTGATTTACAGGGGTTTCTGTGAGTCCCATCTCCTTGGCCTTCTGCATCAATAACTGCATGAGGGGCTCGCGTTCGTTTTCTACCCGGTTGTCTAGGACGGCGTCTTTCAGGTATTGCTTCAGCACGCCTACCTCGCGCGAGGGCTTCAGATGGAAGAGCTGCATGATCTCGTTGCCGTCGATGCACGGCTGCAACAGGCGCTTGTAGTCCTTCTCCACGAGGTCGGTCAGCTTTTCGCGCACCATGCGGAAATTCTCGAGGAAGATTTTCTTTTTCACTTCGTTCTTCGACGTGATGTCGGCCTCGCACAGCGTCATCAGGTCGTCGATGTCGTCGCCGGCATCGTTTAGCAGGCGTCGCACGGCAGAATCGGTCACTACGTCGTCGGCAATAACCTGTGGACGCATGTGCAGCTCCACCATTTTCTCCACGTAGTGCAGCTCAGGTCCTAGAGGCAGTTTCAGACGGCGGAACAAGGGCGCCACCATCTTCATGCCCACATAGTTGTGGTTGTGGAAAGTCCAGCCGATGGCAGGGTCCCAGCGTTTCGTCTTCGTTTTGCCGATGTCGTGAAGAAGAGCGGCCCATCTAAGATAAAGTGAAGATTCTCTATTCTTTACCACGTTCTCCAGCACCTCCAGCGTGTGATAGAAGTTGTTCTTGTGAGCACGGCCGTTTTTCTGCTCTACGATGTCGAGGGCAGAGAGTTCGGGCAGGATGATGTTGAGCAGGCCACAGCGCTGCAAGTCGACAACCCCCTTGCTGGGGTGGGGTGCCATGATAATTTTGTTCAGCTCGGTGACGATGCGCTCGCTGCTGACGATTTTGATGCGATCGGCCATGTGTTCCAGGGCCTCGAAGGTGACTTTCTCGATCTGGAAATTTAGCTGGGTAGCAAAGCGAATGCAGCGCATCATGCGTAGTGGGTCGTCGCTGAAAGTGATTTCGGGGTCGAGGGGGGTGGCGATGATGCCGTCTTCGAGGTCGGCCAAGCCGTTGAAGGGGTCGACGAGCTCGCCAAAACGCTTTTCGTTCAAGCAGATAGCCATTGCGTTGATGGTGAAGTCGCGGCGATTCTGGTCGTCCTCCAACGTACCGTCTTCCACAATGGGCTTACGTGAGTCGTGGCTGTAGCTCTCGCGGCGGGCACCGACGAATTCGATCTCTCTATCCTCTTTCCTCTCTCCTCTCTCCTCTTTCCTCTTTTCTCTCTCCTCTGTATATTTCACCTGCGCCGTACCGAAATTCTTGAACACACTGAGATGTGCCTCGTGTCCCAGTTGTTTCTTCAGACGCTTGGCAATGTCGATACCGCTGCCCACCACTACCACGTCGATGTCGTCGTTGGGACGCTCGAGGAAGAGGTCGCGCACGTAGCCTCCCACCACATAGCACTCCACGCCAGCCTCATCGGCCACACGGCCAATCAGGCGGAATATCGGTTGGCTGTCGAGGATAGTGGCCAACTCTTCGTCAGTATAGAGTTTCATTTCAGTTTTTTCTTATTTGGGTGCAAAGGTACGAAAATACGAGGGAAGTGCAAAGAAAAATTGTTTAATCTTGGCACATTTCCAAAAAAGATGTATCTTTGCAGCCGTTATGAGACATCTTTTATGCACAATATGCGGCGTGCTGGCTTTGACTGCCTGCACCAGCAACCTTAAAAAGGAGAACGAGGCGCTGCGAGAGGAAATTGAGGAGCGGCGTGAGCAGCTGGATTCCACTCTGGTGAGAAATCTGGAGGAGGCCCGGCAGCAGCTCGCAGTCACCGACAGTCTTCTGAATATTGCCCGTCAGGAACACGATGAACAGTATGAGTGGGTGATGGAGAACGCAATGGAATTAAACGACCGTTCGCCTGAAGTGTTGCAGCTCAACCGTCTGCGTGCACGTCGCGATTCGTTACAAGTGGAGTTCGAGAAGCAGGCTCAGAAGGTCAAGTTCTATATGAATAAGACGGAAAAATGAAAATTTTTCCTCTTTCCTTTTCCTCTTTCCATATTATTTTGTAATTTTGCACCCTGATATGGACCGTTTTGAAAAGACCAACCAAGAATTTGAGGCAGCTGTGGCTGAGTGCCGCCAGCTGTTCGCGCAGAAGTTGCACGATTACCGTGCCTCTTGGCGCATTCTCAGGCCGCAGTCGCTGACCGACCAGCTGCTCATCAAGGCCAGGCGCGTGCGCCAGCTGGAGGAGACGGGCTGCTCGCTGGTAGGCGAGGGCATTAGGCCGGAATTCATCGGATTGGTCAATTACGGCATTGTGGGGCTTATACAGCTGGAGCGCGGCTTCAGCGACAGCGTCGACATCAGCAATGACGAGGCGCTGCAGCTCTACGACCACTATGCCACGCAGGCCCTGGAGCTGATGAAGCGCAAGAACCACGACTATGACGAGGCGTGGCGCTCGATGCGTGTCAGCAGCTACACCGACCTCATCCTGACAAAGCTGGAGCGCGTCAAGGAGATGGAGGACCTGCAGCAACGCGGTCAGCATACCAAAGTGAGCGAGGGTATCGATGCCAACTATATGGACATCATCAACTATGCAGTCTTTGGACTGATCAAGTTGGCACCCTCTACCAACCTTGTCCAGCGGGACGAGGCGCAGTGATTTGACATAATGAGTGACAACGGGTACAGCCATTCATCGACGCAAGCCTCGCCTTTATGGTTGAGGGTGGCGGAAACACTGTGCCGTCTGGTGCTCACGGTGACGTTTATCTTCTCAGGATTCGTCAAGGCCGTCGACCCGCTCGGCACCCAGTACAAGATTGAAGACTATCTCGCAGCTATGGGCCTGGGAGGCTTGCTGCCTGATGTGGTCACGCTGACGATGTCGGTGGCGCTGGCTGCGCTGGAATTCTGTATGGGCATCTTCCTGCTCTTCGCCATCCGTCGAAGGATAACGACGCGCATTGTGCTGATTATGATGCTGCTGATGACACCGCTGACGCTGTGGCTCGCAGTAGCCAATCCTGTCAGCGATTGTGGATGTTTCGGCGACGCTATCGTACTCACCAACTGGCAGACGCTGTGGAAGAACATTGCGCTGCTGTTCTGTGCTATCGTCGTGGCGTGGAAACCATGTGACATGTTCCGTTTCGTCAGCCGGAGTAACCAATGGATCGTCGTCAACTATTCGGCACTATTCATCCTGGCCATTTCAGTATGGAGTCTCTACGACCTCCCGCAGTTTGACTTCCGTCCCTATCATATCGGAGCGAAGCTTAACGGGAATGTTAACGAAAACGAAGACGAAAATGAAAACGGGAACGCAGAGTTTGAGTATGTCTTCATCTATGAGAAGAATGGCGAGCGACGAGAGTTCGATATCAACAACCTGCCTGATAGCACCTGGATATTCGTTGACAGAAAAGAGGTGAAGACGGGTGTTGAGCTGGCAGAGCACGATCTCAGGATTGACCTGCTGCCAGAAGACGCTGCCAATAGCGAAGGAGAGGACATCACCGACGAGGTGCTCAATGACACAAGCTACACCTTCCTGCTTGTTGCCCCAAGGTTGGAAAAGGCTGACGATTCGAGGCTCGATCTCATCAACGAGCTCTACGAATACAGCTTGGAGCACGGCTACCACTTCTACTGCCTCACGGCTAGCGATGTGGAAGGACGACAGCAGTGGCGCGATATGACTGGGGCAGAGTATCCCTTCTGCTTCTCCGACGAGACGACGCTGAAGACCGTCATCCGTAGCAATCCAGGACTGGTGCTGCTGAAGAATGGAACGGTGATTGGCAAATGGAGTCATAACCGTCTGCCGGAGTTGGCTCCCGAAGAGACTGCAAAACCGTTGGAACAACTCACCATAGGCCGTATGCCGGAAGACTCAGTGCCAGGCAAGATACTCAAGCTGCTGCTGTGGTTCGTTCTGCCACTCGGATTACTCACACTGGCCGACCGCACTTGGATGTGGACGAAATGGCTGCGCAAGAAAAGAAACAAATAATAACATTCACAATAAAAAACAAAAAAAGACATGAGAAAGAAAATCGTAGCTGGAAACTGGAAGATGAACATGAATCTTCAGGATGGTATTGCTTTGGCAAAAGAACTGAATGATATGCTGAAGGCTGACAAGCCCAATTGCGGCGTCGTCATCTGCACGCCGTTCATCCATCTGGCCAGCATTGCACAGTTCCTCGACCAGAACATCATCGGACTGGGTGCCGAGAACTGCGCCGACAAGGAAAAGGGTGCCTACACTGGTGAGGTAAGCGCCGAGATGGTGAAGTCTACTGGTGCCCAGTATGTCATCCTGGGTCACAGCGAGCGCCGCGAATACTACAAGGAGACACCTGAAATCCTGAAGGAGAAGGTGCTGCTGGCTCAGAAGAACGACCTGAAGGTTATCTTCTGCATCGGTGAGAGCCTGGCAGAACGCGAGGCCGGCAAGCAGAACGAGGTGGTGAAGGCTGAGCTCGAGGGCAGCGTCTTCAACCTCAGCGAGGAGGATTTCCGCAAGATCGTCATCGCCTACGAGCCCATCTGGGCCATTGGTACAGGCAAGACCGCTACCGCTGAGCAGGCTGAGGAAATTCACGCCTATATTCGCAGCATCATCGCCGAGAAGTACGGACAGGCTGTAGCTGATGACACCACCATCCTCTATGGCGGTTCATGCAAGGCCAGCAATGCTCCCGAGCTGTTCGCAAAGCCCGACATCGACGGTGGTCTCATCGGCGGTGCATCGCTCAAGGCTGCAGACTTCAAGGGCATTATCGATGCTTGGAAGAAGTAAACAATAGGTCTACAAGCCCCTCCATAAGAGGGGAAAACCTACCCAAGCCCTCCCAAGGGAGGAATGTAATAATACAAGACAATGATGGAACAACAATCTTATAATGTAACTAAACATCCCCTTCTTCGGAGGGGCTTGGGGAGGCTTGTGCTCTCGCTCTTCTTATTATCATCCGGCCAGGTTGTGGCGCAGACGCCGTTCACTCAGCGTATCCAACAGGATGCTCAGGGTGGTTCGCGCATCACCATCCACCAGGACGATGCCATCACAGATCTGGTGAATGGCAAGCCTTCCACCACATCGACAACGCCTCGTCAGAATGGTGACAGAACTCGCCAGCAGAACAACAATACTGGCCGCAACGACAACAACCAGCCGTCAGGACGCACAGACACACCTGCCACCACAACCACCAACCCTGTGCAGGAAACCGACTCTGTTACCACAGTGACACCGCGTCGCACCAGGAAAATGGCAGGCTTCAGGGTGCAGCCCTTCGTGGGAGGCAATTCACGTGCCGACCGCGTGAAAGCCGAGCAGACAGGTGCAGCCCTGCAGACACACTTCCCTGGACACAGAGTCTATGTACACTTCCTTGGTGGCAGATGGACATGTCGTCTGGGCGATTTCCGCACAATGGCCGAGGCCAAGGAGGTGCTTGACGAACTCGTAAGGATGGGTTATGATAGAGCGATGATGGTGAGAGGTCAAATCAACGTACCATATTAAATGAATCCCGAGACAGAATATCGTGAAGGGCTGGAGCAGCTGGCCGACCACTACAGGAAGATTATCAGCCTTTTAGGCGAAGACCCCACACGTGAGGGTCTTCAAAAGACTCCTATGCGTGTGGCCAAGGCTATGCAGGTGCTGACACGCGGCTATGAGATGGATGCCCATAAGGTGCTGACCGATGCACTCTTCCGTGAGGACTACAACCACATGGTCATCGTGAAGGACATCGACTTCTTCTCACTCTGCGAGCATCACATGCTGCCTTTCTACGGCAAGGTGCATGTGGCCTATATTCCCAATGGCTTCATCACCGGACTTAGCAAGATAGCCCGTGTGGTTGACATCTATAGCCACCGTCTGCAGGTGCAGGAACGTATGACTATGCAGATACGCCAGTGCATCGACGAGACGTTACATCCTCTGGGTGTGATGGTCGTTGTAGAAGCCAAGCATATGTGTATGCAGATGCGTGGTGTTGAGAAGCAGAATAGCATCACCACTACCAGCGAATTCAGCGGAGCCTTTAATCAGGCCAAGACCCGTCAGGAATTTATGAATCTAATTTCACATTAACTATTTAGCCTTAAGTATAAACGAAAACATAAAAAGATGGAACAGATTGAAAACGGCGAATTTCGCACAAAGGAATCAGCTTTCAAGCAGTTTAGGCACACTTGCCTGGGTAAGATTGTTATCGCCCTGGTCGTCTTTGTTATCCTCCTCATCATCGCATGGCTCACCAATCCCTCAGAGATGAAGATGAGAACCGAGATGGAGGACAACATCAAACAGAGTATCTGGTCACGTGACAGCATTGAAGCCGATGGACTGGACATCTTCGTCAGTTGCATCGGTCACACTTTCACACATTGGAACGATTCTGTTACTGAGGACATGAAGAACCGTATGCGCCGCTTCAACCAGAATCCGCAGTACTTCTACCGCAACACCTTCACATCTACGATGAGGTTGACCTGCGGCTTCAAAGGCGTTACTGATAAGCTCGTCGGCCTTGGCATCTTCGGCATGGTCATTCCTTTGGTTGACTTTAACCAGTTCGTACCTCGTGAGGGACCACTGCCTAGCCACGATGATATAAGACTCATCGGAGGCGGAGAAGGTGAAGAGTATTTCGGCACTACTACCGTTGACGTGTTCCGATGGGAGGGTGAATAGTCCTTTATTGATGGATCAGAAAATGATTCCGGCCTGCAAGCCTATATGGTTTGCGGGCCGGATTGTTTTCTTAGGAAAAATAAGGAACTCACTTCATACCCTTTACAGTATTTGTTTCGTTTCCTTTTGTTGCAATTTGAATTCAGAGCTTGAACTTCCAGCGTTTTTGGAGGCGCTGCAATTCATTTTCGGTAATCTGGATGACAGCACCATGCTTGGGCGACTGGAAATTGGTGGTCTTCATGTCCTTATCGTTGAAGTGACCGAGATCTGTGTAGTTCTTGAAATCGGAGGTGGCACTGAAACCCATGTTGTTGGGACGGATGGAATAGACATCATACATAAGCACATATTCGTCGCGTCCAATCATCTTCCAAAGGGTAGGGGCCTCACAAGGAGTCTTCTCAGGGTCGCACCATTGTGGCTCATAGACATAATCTCTGTTGGCGTGGTTGGAAACGGCGTGCTTGATGCCAGGAGTCTCTTCATGCGACACGAAATATAGATGATACTTGTCGCTTACATGAGTGATGTCGCTGTCGATGCAGGGAGCGCCGTTAGGATGACGGAAGAGCGGACGGGGACAAGTCAGCAAACGGTTGTAATCATCGTTGACATAAGCATAATAGAGATTGTTGGTGCCATCGCCGAAACGCATCGTGAACGAAAGCATTAGCCGATGGGCCTCGTCGTCGTAAATGGTGGCTGGTGCCCAGGCACATCCGATATAAGCAAGCTCTGGATAGGCGAGGTCGATGCGCAGATTCGTACGCTTCCAGTTGATGAGGTCGTTGCTCTTCATCAGTACCAGGGCGCGGTTGTTGCCCCATCCATAGCCCTCGCGTTCCCATTCAGTGTCGCGAAGCCCCTCCTGCTTGGCGTAAATGTGCAGGTCGGTAAGTGCCATATAGAAGGCACCGTCAGGACCTCTATATATGTGCGGGTCACGGATGCCTTTCTGCAGAGCCAGTGTATCTCCTGTCATCACAGGATCACCATTGTTGACGTCGGTGAAGGTACGACCGTCGCGGCTCACAGCGAAGTAGATGTTATGTCCATATTCCTTGAAATACACCATCAAGTATGCTGCCATATCCTTCTCTGAAGGTGCCTCGATGACATTTGTACCAGTAATGACAACGCCGCCGTTTTCGGGAATGGTGACGGTAGTCGGCTTAAGGTTGAAGATGGAGGTCTGTGTCGAGCCGTTGAGCTGAGCATCATCGGTGTAGGTGGTGATGGTAGTGCCTTTCTTGAAGAAGGGCTTCAGGTCTATTTTAGCGGTGACAGGGTCTTTCTGGGCGTTGATGCCGGCAATGTACCACTGCTGACCTGAGCGGCGGGCCATGATGATATACTTGCCCGGATAGCCATCGATGAACTTCACCTCGTCCCATGTCGTGGGAACATCCTTCATAAACTGCACGGCCCAGGCTGGAGCGTCGGTCAGGTTGTTGGGCGCCATAGCAAAGTGTTGCACACTCGATTGGAAGAGCACAGCGGTGGCCAAGGCGAAGACGTCGCTGGTGCGGCGTGTGGTACCATGTTGGTTGTCGGCGTTATAGTGCTTGTTCAGCGTAGAACCACCGAAATCCATTGAGCCCACCGTATTGCGGATGAAGGGATGGGTGCAGGCATTACGGGCTTCAGCGTCGCAGGCGCCTTGTCCGAAATGTAGGTTTTCAGAGGCGAGCACGGCCTCGCTGGCTACATAGTTGGGATACATGCGTTCCCAGCCACGCGGCAGGGTGCATCCGTGGAAGATAACCTGAAGACCGAACTCGTTGGCATCAGTGAGGATGTCTTCGTAGAGCTGCATCATCGGCTGTTTGTCGCCGCCGAAGAAGTCGACCTTGATGCCGAGGATGCCATTCTGTTGCATCCATGCCATCTCCTTGCGTCGTGTGCTGCTCTTATCCATCTTACCGATAGGCGTTTGCGGGGCGTCGTTCCACGAGCCGTTGCTGTTGTACCACAGGAAAATGCCCACGCCTTTCTCACGTCCGTAGCGGGCTAGCTCGGCCATCTTCTCATAGCCAATCTGCTTGTCCCAGAAGGCGTCGATGAGTACTGAGCGCCAGCCCATTGCAGCAGAGAAGTCGATGTAGCGTTTCTGCTCGTCGAAATTGCAACTGCTGTCCATGCCGATGATCCACGACCAGGAGCCCTTGCCGTAGGTGTATTCCTTCGAGGGCTGGTACTTGGGCCTAACCAGATCGTTGGCAATGGTAGTCTCTACGATGGGCGCCAACGTCTCACCGATGGTAATGGTGCGCCAAGGGGTCAGAGCGGGCAGTGAAACGGCAGGCGTAGTAGAGCCGATGCCATTCAGCTCGCCAGGCTGTGGGAACCCTATCTTGTATTTCGTTCCGCCGTCATTCAACAGTCGACAGCCCACATAGCCGCCGTCGGTACCTGTCTCAGAGATAAGCACCCATGTTTGTTGTGACTGATTGGCAACAGACGGAGTTTTGAATAGGCAGGGGAACGTATAACCCTCGCCCCAGCCGTTCTTTCCGGCCTCGTCGTCGAGGGTGTAGCTGGTCTCGTAAGAAGGAGATGTACGCGCGAAACCTCCCATCGGCTTCGACTGCGGGCAAAGGAAGGTCGTGGTACCGTCAGGCAGGACGAAACCGCTGGCCTCGTTCTCTACGACACCCACCATCGTCTCTCCGCCACGAGTGCGTCTGGAGTAGATCTTGTAGCGGAAGGCGACATCGCGGCCAGTGACGTGGAAGATGATGTCGAGAACGGGCTGTTCTGACGAGGGCCGGTTGGCATCTGCTTTTACGAAGTGGCAGACAGCCTCTGTGGCGACAACCTTCACCAGGCTTTGCTTCGTGGTGCGCAGCCAGTATTCGTCCTCGATGTTCTGCACGTCGCAGCCCTTCAGTGTGAGGCCCTGCGTCAGGTCGTCGAAGTTCATTTTCAAGCCTAAAGGTGAAGGCTGGATGACCTGCTTGCCGTTAAGGCTTACCGCATACTGTGGTTTTCCGCCTTCATCGCTCACAGTGACAGCCATCTTGCCGTCAGGGCTTTGGATGAGTTGGTCATTGGCAATTGACGTTAGTGGAAAAACTAACGCTAATGCTAAGAATAATTTGGTCTTCATGTCTCTCATTTTTTATTTATTGATGATTATTATCGCTTTAGTGTGCAAATTTACTGATAATCCTGATAACTGCCAAAGAAAATAAGCAAAAAGAGGTGTGACAGCATGTCAACATTTGGTCATTTACTTTTTTTTTCATACCTTTGCAGCTGTTGTAGAAAGAAATGAAGATAAGATAGACAATGAAAGTAATAACCGATTTATACAAGAAATGGAGTGGGGTGGCGCCTGCTGTTATTGAGAAAATCCCAGGTGCCGGCAGCAACCGTGTGTACTATAGGCTGAGTGATGCTGATGGACGTGCGGTAATAGGCTGTGTAGGTACAAGCCGTGAGGAGAACCATGCGTTCATCACGCTGGCAAATCATTTCAAGGCAAAGGGGCTGCCTGTGCCTGAGGTGCTAGCCGTATGCGGCGACGAGCTCTGCTATCTGCAGCAGGATTTAGGCTCTACATCGCTTTTCGATGCTTTGCGCAAGGGACGTGAGGCAGGTGGACAATATGGCGAAGAGGAGCAAGAGTTGTTGCGGCAGGTGATGCGCCTTTTGCCGTGTGTGCAGTTTGAAGGTGCCGAGGGGCTGGATTTCAGTGTGTGTTATCCGCAGCCCGAGTTCGATGAGACCAACGTGATGTTCGACCTGAACTATTTTAAGTATTGTTTCCTGAAGCCCTCAGGTCTCGATTTCCATGAGCTGCGCCTTGAATATGATTTCCGACAGCTGGCCAAGGATCTTACAATGGAGAAAGGCAACACCTTCCTCTATCGCGACTTCCAGGCGAGGAATATCATGATAAGTGATAACTCACTCTATTGCATCGATTTTCAGGGTGGTCGTCGGGGGCCTGTTTACTATGATCTGGCCTCTTTCCTTTGGCAGGCTTCAGCACGATATCCAAGTAGTTTGAAGAATGAGCTACTTGATATTTATTACATTGAAGCACAGAAATATACTAATCTTGTATCAAAGGAAGAATTTAATCAGCGTTTGCGCCTCTTCGCTCTCTTCCGACTGATGCAGGTACTGGGTGCTTACGGTTATCGCGGCTACTTCGAGCGCAAGCCCCATTTCATTCAGAGCATTCCGCCAGCCATTGAGAGCTTGAAGGAACAGTTGGCAGGCCTGGGCGATGCCTATCCCTACATGACGGAGGTGCTGCAGCGGCTTGTTGCCTTGCCGCAATTTGGAGCTGGTGTCAGTAGGCAAGCCCCTGAGCACATTGACGGGAAACTTGTTGTCCGCATTTTCAGCTTTAGCTATAAGAAAGGGATTCCTCAGGATGAGAGCGGCAATGGCGGAGGCTATGTCTTCGACTGTCGAGGCACCCATAACCCAGGACGCTATGAGGCCTACAAGCATCTGACAGGTTTGGACGAGGCTGTGAAGAAATTTCTGGAGGATGATGGCGAGATTCTGCGTTTTCTCGACCACGTCTATCAGTTGGCCGATGCCCATGTGCAGCGCTATGTGGAACGTGGTTTCACATCGCTGATGTTCAGCTTCGGCTGCACGGGCGGACAGCACCGCTCCGTCTACTCTGCCCAGCATCTGGCTGAGCATATCCACCAGAAATTCCTCCAAGTGGAGGTGCGTTTGTGCCATCGCGAACAGGGAATCAGCAGCGTTTTAGGAGAATAACGTCAGATTATTTCGCCGAATCATTATTTTTGCTTACCTTTGCATCGAAAATTTTAATTCATAATTCGTAATTAGTAATTCCCAAAGATGATAACACTAACAAATCTGGCTATCCAGTTTGGAAAGAAAACGCTCTACAAGGACGTCAACCTGAAGTTTACAAGCGACAATATCTACGGCATCATTGGTGCAAATGGTGCTGGCAAGTCCACCCTGCTGCGTGCCATCAGCGGCGAGCTGGAGCCCAACAAGGGTTCGGTGGAGTTGGGTCATGGCGAGCGTCTCAGCGTGCTGGAGCAGGATCACTTCAAATATGATGCCTTCACCGTGATGGATACCGTGCTGATGGGCCACCAGCCGCTGTGGAAGAATATGAAGGAGCGCGAAGCCCTCTATGCTAAGGCCGAAATGACTGAGGAAGACGGCACGCGTGCTGCTGACTTGGAGATGGCTTTTGCCGAGATGAATGGCTGGGAGGCTGAGAGCGAGGCCGCTCAGTTGTTGCAGAACCTCGGAGTGAAGGAGGAACAGCACTACAAGCAGATGAGCGACATCTCGAATAATGAGAAAGTGCGCGTGATGCTGGCCAAGGCCCTCTTCGGACATCCCGACAACCTGCTCCTCGACGAGCCCACCAACGACCTCGACCTCGACACCGTGCAGTGGCTCGAGGAATATCTCTCCTCTTTGGAGCAATGTGTACTCGTCGTATCGCACGACCGTCACTTCCTTGATGCCGTTTCCACACAGACCGTTGATATCGACTTCGGCAAGGTGACGCTCTTCTCGGGCAACTACTCCTTCTGGTACGAATCCAGTCAGCTGGCCCTGCGCCAGGCTCAAAACCAGAAACTGAAGGCTGAGGAGAAACGCAAGCAGCTGGAGGAATTCATCCGCCGCTTCTCGGCCAATGTGGCCAAGTCGAAGCAGACCACCTCTCGCAAGAAGATGCTGGAGAAGCTGAACGTGGAGCAGATCACACCGTCGACGCGCAAGTATCCTGGTATTATCTTCCAGATGGAGCGTGAGCCGGGCACGCAGATCCTCGAGGTGGAAGGCTTGAAGGCTGTCGATGCCGATGGAACCGTGCTTTTCGACAATGTGTCGTTTACCATCGAGAAGGGTCAGAAGACTGTTTTCCTCTCTCACAATCCCAAGGCGATGACCGCCCTCTTTGAAATTATCAACGGCAACCGCGAGGCCGATGCCGGCACCTATAAGTGGGGTGTCACCATCACTACCGCCTATCTGCCGCTCGACAATACAGAGTTCTTCCAGAGCGAGATGAACCTCGTGGATTGGCTCTCGCAGTATGGCAAGGGCAACGAGGTGCTGATGAAATCGTTCCTCGGCCGAATGCTCTTCCGCGAAGAGGACGTACTGAAGAAAGTGTGCGTGCTCTCAGGTGGCGAGAAGATGCGCTGTATGATAGCCCGTATGCAGTTGAAGAACGCCAACTGCCTCATCCTCGACACACCCACGAACCACCTCGACCTTGAATCCATCCAAGCTTTCAACAACAATCTGGTGCAGTTCAAGGGCAATATCCTCTTCGCCTCGCACGACCATGAGTTCATCCAGACCGTGGCCGACCGTATCATCGAGCTCACTCCGAAGGGCACCATCGACAAGCTGATGCAGTATGACGACTACATCTACGACGAGGCCATCAAGGAACAGAAAGCAAAAATGTACCAAAACTAATCATATGAAACAGACAATCTTAGTGACGGGTGGCACCGGATTTATCGGGAGCCATACCACCGTTGAGCTGCAGGAAGCAGGCTACGAAGTAGTGATTATCGACAACCTGTCGAACAGTAATGCCAACGTTGTTGACGGTATCGAGAAGATTACGGGCATCCGTCCCGCCTTCGAGAAGGTGGACTGCTGCGACATGGAGGCCTTGGAGGGCATCTTCAAGAAGTATCCGAAGATTGAGGGCATCATCCACTTTGCTGCATCGAAGGCTGTGGGCGAGAGCGTGGAGAAACCGCTGCTCTACTATCGCAACAATCTCATGTCGCTCATCAACCTGCTGGAGCTCATGCCGAAATATGACGTGAAGGGCATCATCTTCTCATCGAGCTGCACCGTCTATGGTCAGCCCTCGCAGGAGAACTTGCCCGTCACCGAGAACGCCCCCATCCAGAAGGCAATGTCACCCTACGGTAATACGAAGCAAATCAACGAGGAGATCATACAGGACTATATCCACAGCGGCGCTCCCATCAAGAGTATTATCCTGCGCTATTTCAATCCCATTGGCGCACATCCCACGGCTCTTATCGGTGAGTTGCCCAACGGCGTGCCCATGAACCTCATCCCCTTCGTCACACAGACTGCTATGGGTATTCGCAAGCAGCTGAAGATCTTCGGCAACGACTACAACACGCCCGACCATACCTGCATCCGCGACTATATCTATGTCGTTGATCTGGCCAAGGCTCATGTGAAGGCGATGGAGCGCGTGCTCGACCAGCCCGACACCGATGCCGTCGAAGTATTCAACATCGGCACGGGTCGCGGTCTCTCCACCTTAGAGGTTGTCGAGGGCTTTGAGAAGGCCACCGGTGTAAAGGTGAACTGGGAATATGCTCCGCGTCGCGAGGGCGACATCGAGCAGGTATGGGGCAACGTCGACAAGGCCAACAAGGTGCTTGGCTGGAAGGCCGACACACCCACCGACGAGGTGCTGAAGAGCGCCTGGCGCTGGCAGGAGAAGCTGCGCAAGGATGGCATACAATAAATTTTTTATTCGAGGCTCTTAGTGGAAAAGAACGTTGCAACGGCCATTATCGGGCCTTACTACATGATTGAGGAGCAGAAGCTGCGCCGCAACCTAAGCTTGATTGCCGACGTGGCGAAGCGCGCCGACGTGGAGATTATTCTGGCTTTCAAGGCCTTTGCCCTGTGGAAGACCTTTCCTGTCTTCAGGGAGTATATCCATAGCACGACGGCCAGCTCGTTGAGCGAGGCACGCTTGGCTTTTGAGGAATTCGGTGCTCCTGCCCATACGTATTCACCTGCTTATACCGACGACGAGATTGATACGATAGCCAGCTGCAGCAGTCACCTGACGTTTAACTCGCTCACGCAGTATGAGCGCTATCATCAGCGTGTCCTCTCTGTCAATCCTGAGCTGAGCCTTGGCCTGCGCGTCAATCCTGAGTATAGCGAGGTGGAGACGCTGCTCTATAATCCCTGTGCGCCTGGGACACGATTCGGGGTTTCGGTAGATAAGCTGCCGACCGTACTACCCTCGGATATTGAGGGCTTTCATTGTCATTGTCATTGTGAGAGCGGGGCTGACGTGTTGCAGCGCACGCTCGTACATATTGAGGAGAAGTTCAGCCGCTGGTTTCCGCAACTGAAATGGCTGAACCTGGGCGGCGGCCATCTGATGACACGTAAGGACTATGACGTGGAGCTGCTCATCGCGCTGATGAAGGGGCTTCACGAACGTTATCCCTGGCTGCGCATCATCCTCGAACCTGGCAGCGCCTTTGCCTGGCAGACGGGACCGCTGGTCAGCCACGTGGTCGACATCGTGGAGGACAAAGGCATCCGCACCGCCATCCTCGATGTGAGCTTCACCTGCCACATGCCCGACTGCCTGGAGATGCCGTATTTCCCAGACGTCCGTTATGCCGAGCATGTGGACGAAACGAAAAGTGGGGCCGAGCATTTCTCTCACCCCTCACCTCACACCCCTCACCTCTATCGTTTAGGCGGCAACAGCTGCCTCAGCGGCGACTATATGTCGGCCTGGCAATTCGACCACGAGCTGCAGGTGGGCGAGGAGGTGATCTTCGAGGATATGATACACTACACGACCGTGAAGACCAACACGTTCAACGGCATCACACATCCGGCCATTGTCATGTTGCATGCCGACGGCACCCGCGAGGTGCTGCGCCAGTATGGCTATGAGGACTATCGCAGCCGCATGGACTGATTGTAAACAATAAACATTCTCCGTTGAGCAACAAACAATAAAATGGGGATGTCGCGCGTTTATAGATTGTGATGATAAAACGTTTTATGCTGATACTGATGGCGGTGGCAGCAGTTTTCGCCTGCTCTGACGACGACAAGTTCACCGTCTCGCCTACGGTCACGCTGGCTTTCTCCACCGACTCGGTGAAGATGGACACCGTATTCAGCACCGTGGGCTCGCGCACTTACGACTTCTGGGTGTACAACCGAGGCAGCCGCGGCCTGCATCTGCAGAGTGTGCGCCTGCGTCAGGGCAACCAGACGGGCTTCCGCGTGAATGTGGATGGCTCCTATCTCGACAACGATCTTGGCGCTGTGGTGACCGACTTGGAGGTTCGCAGCGGCGACAGTCTGCGTGTCTTCGTAGAGTTTACTGCCCCTCGCAACCAGCAGCCCACGCCGCAGTTGGTGGAAGACGAGCTGCAGTTCCTCTTGGAGAGCGGCATCCAACAGCGTGTCGTGCTTCGTGCCTATGCTTGGGACGCCCTGCTTTGCGACAGCATCATCGTCAGTCGCGACTCCTTGATTGAAAGCAGCCAGCCCATCGTCATCCGACAGGGCTTGCGTGTGGACAGCGCCGCCACCTTGACTGTACGCAACACTACGTTGTATTTCCACGACAAGGCCGGTGCCGATATCTACGGCACTCTCGTTACAGACAGCGTCGTGATGCGCGGCGACAGGCTCGACCATATGTTCGACTATCTGCCCTACGACCGCGTCAGCGGCCAGTGGCGAGGCCTGCGCTTTTTCCCCTCATCTTTTGAGAACGAGTTGATAGCCACCGAGATACGCAACGCTGAGAGTGGCATCGTCTGCGACTCTACGGTGTTCCCCTCCGACCGCCAGCGCCTCTATATGGAACGCTCGGTAGTGCACAACTGTGCCGGTCCGGGTCTTTTGGCCTTTAACTCTTGGGTGGGACTGTTGCGTTGTCAGTTCAGCAACGCTCAGGGCGACTGCGTGGCGTTCTATGGTGGCGCCGCCATTATGGATCATTGCACGGTGGCGCAGTTCTATCCCTTCGCTGGAGGTCGCGGAGCAGCCCTTCGTTTCGCCAATTTCTACGGCGACAACACCTATCCGCTGCATGCGATGACGATGACCAACAGCATCGTCACGGGATATGACGACGACGTGGTGATGGGGCAGACATTGGAGGGCGACAGCATCACGGCCTTCACCTATAGTTTCGACAACACCTTGCTGCGCACGCCAGCGCTGGAGGACACGATTAACTGCAAGAATATGATGTGGGAGACGTCGAAAGACAGCATTCAGGGCAAGCAGCACTTCCGCTTGTTTGACGAGAAGAACCTCATCTATGACTTCCACCTCGATTCGCTCTCTACGGCTCACGGCAAGGGTTGCTATGAGTAATTCATAGTTCATAGTTTTAGAGTTCATAATTGGAAAATGAAGATTGGAGATAAAGTAAGATTCCTCAGCGAGAAAGGCGGCGGTCGCGTAGCCGGCTTTCAGGGAAAGAACATCGTGTTGGTGGAGGACGAGGACGGATTCCAGGTGCCGATGATGACACACGAGGTGGTGGTCATCGGCGAAGAGAACTACGACACCAGCCGCATTGTCGAGGTGAAACAACAGCAGAAGGCCCAGCAGAAGGCACAGGAACGTGAGCAGGAGCCTGCCGACCGTCCCATCACCTTCAAGCCGATGCCCGAGGAGCGCAAGGGCGGCGAGCAGCTGTCTGCCTATCTCGCCTTCGTACCCATCGACGTCAAGGAATTGTCGCGCACCCGTTTCGAGGCCTTCTTTGTCAACGACTCCAACTATTATCTGAGCTTCACCTACCTCAAGGCCGAGGGAACGGCGTGGACGCTGTGCTTTACCGACGAGGTGGAGCCCAACACCAAGCTCTTCATTGAGGAGTTCGGTCGCGAAGACCTCGGCTCGATGGAGCGCGTAGCCGTTCAGATGGTGGCCTACAAACGCGAGAAGCCCTTCCTGCTGAAGCCTGCTATCGACGTGCTGCTGCGCATCGACGGCGTGAAGTTCTTCAAGCTGCACACCTTCCAGGAGAGCGACTTCTTCGAGCAGCCTGCCCTCATCTACACCATCGTGGAGCATGACCGCGTAGCGAAGCCTCTTTTCATCGACCCCAAGAATCTACTCGTCGGTGCAGCAACCCCTAAAGCAGAAGAAACCACTCCCAAGGCGAACAATAGTGCGTCTGGCGCTTCTCACGCTGGAGGACTGGTGGTTGACCTGCACGCCGATGCCCTGCTCGACAATACTGCGGGCATGACTCCCAGCGACATCCTCAACCATCAGCTCGACGTGTTCCGTCGCACGCTCAAGAACTATGAGAAGAAACGTGGCACCCGCATCATCTTCATTCACGGCAAGGGCGAGGGCGTGCTGCGCAAGGCGCTCCTCAATGAGCTGCAGTACCGCTACAAGAGCTACACTTGGCAGGACGCCTCCTTCCAGGAGTACGGCTATGGTGCCACACAAGTGACTATCAAATAGACTATCAACATAGGAAACATTGAAGATATGAAATACGGACTTATCAAGGTGGCTGCTGCGATACCGGGTGTACGCGTGGCCGATGTGGAATACAACGTGCAGCAGATGGAGAGCCTCATCGCCCAGGCTGAAGGCAAGGGTGCTGAGGTCATCGTCTTCCCCGAATTGTCGCTCACGGGCTACAGCTGTCAGGATCTTTTCCGTCAGCAACTGCTCTTGGACAAGGCTGAGGAGGGCCTGCTCATGCTGCTCGACTTCACCCGCAAGCTCGACGTCATCGCCATTGTGGGTATGCCTGTGCGCATCGGCTCCAAGCTCTTCAATAGCGCAGTCGTGGTGCAGCACGGCACCATCCTCGGACTCGTGGCCAAGACCTTCCTGCCCAACTACAACGAGTTCTATGAGAAGCGTTGGTTTGCCAGCAGCACCGACCTGCAGAAACAGGTCATCTACTTAGCAGGCAGCCCCGTCACCGTAACGAATGAGCCGCAGCTCTTCCGTACCTGCGATGGTGTCAGCTTCGGCATAGAGATTTGCGAAGACGTGTGGGCTCCGCTGCCGCCCAGCAATCAGCTGGCTCTGGCTGGTGCCGATATCATCTTCAATCTTTCGGCTTCCAACGAGCTCATCGGCAAGCACGACTACCTGATGTCGCTGCTTGCCCAGCAGAGTGCCCGCATGATCTGTGGCTATGTCTACGCCAGCTGTGGCTTTGGCGAGTCGACGCAGGATGTGGTCTATGGCGGCAATGCGCTGATCTATGAGAACGGACGCCTGCTGACTCAGGCAGGGCGCTTCGCCATTGATCCGCAGCTGCGCATCCAGCAGATTGACGTCGACCGCCTGCGCTCGGAAAGACAGAACAATACTACTTTCCGCATGACGCCTGCATTAGAACCGCAAGTGATTGATGCAAAGCCCACTACGCCGCGAGAGTTCGAGCTTCTGCGCGAAGTCAATCCGCGTCCCTTCATCCCTGTCGATGAGAAGATGTCGCGCACCTGCGAGGAGATCCTCAACATCCAGACCCTCGCCCTTTGCAAGCGTTTGCAGCATACCCATTGCGACAAGGCCGTCATCGGCATCAGCGGTGGTCTCGACTCCACGCTGGCCCTGCTTGTCGTAGTGCGTGCCTTCGACCGTCTCGGTCTCTCACGTACAGGCGTCATCGGCATCACGATGCCCGGTTTCGGCACTTCCGACCGCACCCATCAGAATGCCGTCAGCCTGATGGAGTCGCTCGGCATCACGCAACGCGAAATCAGCATCGCTAAGGCTGTGAAGCAGCATTTCGAGGATATCGGCCACAATATGCAACATCATGACGTGACCTACGAGAATGCACAGGCTCGCGAAAGAACGCAGATACTGATGGACGTAGCCAACCAGATGGGTGCTTTGGTCATCGGTACGGGTGATTTGTCGGAGCTGGCTCTTGGCTGGTGTACCTACAACGGCGACCACATGTCGATGTACGGCGTCAATGGCGGAGTGCCTAAGACGTTGGTGCAGTATCTTATCCGCTACGTGGCCCAGCTGCCGTCGTTCATGGCTCAGCACGACACGTTGCTCGATGTCGTCGACACGCCGATCTCGCCCGAGTTGACTCCTGCCGATGCCGACGGCAATATCCAGCAGAAGACGGAAGACCTGGTCGGTCCCTACGAGCTGCACGACTTCTTCCTCTACTATATGGTGCGCCTCGGCTTCCGTCCTGCCAAGATATACATGCTGGCGCAGCACGCTTTCAAGGGGAAATACGAGGAAGGCGTCATCAAGCGTTGGCTGCAGACGTTCTGCCGTCGTTTCTTCAGTCAGCAGTTCAAGCGTTCCTGCCTGCCCGACGGCCCGAAGGTGGGCAGCGTCAGCCTCTCGCCGCGTGGCGACTGGCGCATGCCCAGCGATGCCGTCAGCGCCCTGTGGCTGAAGGAATGTGAGGGGTTGTAACGGGCTTCACCCATAATGATAAATGAGAAATGATGAATGAAAAGAGCTGCGCCGGAAATGGCGTAAAGACGATGCTTGGTAGGCTGCTTAGTTTATCATTTATCATTTTTCATTTATCATTTAGCACCGCAGGTGCGCAAAACGCCTATACTCGCTACATCGAGCAGTACAAGGATATCGCCATCGAGCAGATGCAGCGATGGAAGGTGCCTGCCTCCATCACGCTGGCGCAAGGTCTGCTCGAGTCGGCAGCAGGGCAGAGCACGCTGGCCACGCAGGGCAACAACCATTTCGGCATCAAGTGTCACGGATGGAGCGGCGGCACTATCTATCGCGACGATGATCTGCGCAACGAGTGTTTCCGCGCCTATTCTTCGGCCTACGACTCCTTCGAGGACCACTCGCGCTTCCTTGCCAATGGGCAGCGCTACAAGAGCCTCTTCTCGCTGCGCATCACCGACTACAAAGGCTGGGCCAACGGCCTGAAGGCGGCAGGCTATGCCACCAATCCGCGCTATGCCCAGAGCCTGATCGACATCATCGAGCGCTATCATCTCGACCAGTACGACAAGGCCCATTCCTACGACAAGTTTATGGTGGATCATGCACGCGATGCCTCTGTCAACGGGCAGCCCCTGCATCCCATCTACATCTACAACAAGAACTACTACCTCTACGCCCGTCGTGGCGACACTTTCCGCGCCATTGCCGACGAGGTGGGTATCTCTTATCGCAAGCTGGCCCGTTATAACGAGCGCGACAAGAAGGACGTCCTTACCGAGGGCGAGATCGTCTGGCTGAAGAAGAAACAGAGCAAGGCGCCCAAGGACATGAAGGGAAAGCTCCACACCATTGCTGCCGGCGAGTCGATGTACTCCATTGCCCAGCGCTACGGCATCCGCCTGAAGTCGCTCTACAAGCTCAATCGTCTAACTCCTGACTACACGATTCAGGTGGGCGATCAGCTGCGTCTGCGATAAGAAAACTGTGAGAAGGGCGTACCTCCGGGTACGTCAGAAATCCTTAGAAGAAATCCTCGTCGAAATCGAAGTCGCCATTGACTGGCGGCTGCACGTTGTCGTTCTCCTCGCCATTATTGCCACCGTCTTCTTCCTCCTCCGTGGGCAGCTCGTAGTCGGGCATCTGCAGCAGTTCCTCGTTGCTGATTTGTAGCGGCAGGAAGTGCTGCTCGTAGAAGTCGTCGTAGTCGTGGAAGCTGTAGCGTGTGCCCACGAGGGTGAGGTTGTGCTCGCTGATGACGAGGCTGCGGCATTGGCGCAGCAGGGACGAGAGCTCGTCGGCCGAGGTGAGCTGACGAGCATATTGCAGGGCTTCGTCGAAGCTGAGGAAGCCGCGGATAATCATACGGTTGTAGCCCTCCAGACGCTCTATCTCGAGGTCGAAGTTGCGCACGAGGAAGTTGGAGAAGTTGAAACGCGCCATCTCGTAGAGCAGCTGGTGCTCAACGTTGAGTGTTGATTGTTCTTCGACGAGCGAAGCGGCAGAGCCGAGCGGATTGTTGATTGACAACGAATCTGGCTGATAAATCAGCAGGAAGACGAAGGGCACGTCGCGGTCGGCTGAGAGGGTGTCGGTCGTGACGGAGTCGGCATTGATGGTCAGGTCGCGACGGTTCCAGATGTCGTCGAGGTCGAACTTGCCGCCATACAGCTGCCGTCCCTCCTGCACACCCTTCACGATCATACCTGCCATCTCGGTGACTTCGCTCTGCGGATATTTCTCCACGACGGTCGTCAGATTCTCCACGCAACCCGCGGCATCGCCCTGATTGAGCAGGCTCAGGCCGTGGATGAAGAGGAACTTCGGACGATTCTCGCCCAGCGGGAAACGCTCTGCCGACAGCTTGGCGTTGGCGGCGATGGCTTCGTGGCGGTTGTCCTTAAAGGCGTCGTAGGTGGCGGCGTAGAGCGAGTCCTCGATGTGCACGCCAAAGCGGGCGTTCTCCTCGAAGTAGGGGTCGCAGAGCAGCGTGGTGTAGTCGCTCTCAGGATATTCGTTCTTCAGATGCACGAGGCAGCTGTCGGCCTGTGCTGTATTGCCGATTCTGGAATAGAGCAGGAAGAGGTGATACCACGCCTGATCCATCTGTTCGTAGTCGGGATACTGGTTGACGAGGCGCACGAGCTGCTTGGCAGCCAGCGGCATGTTCTCGAGCTTGTCCTTGAAGATGACGCCTGCGTGGAAGAGACCGTCCTTGATGATGACGTTGCTCTCGGCCACCTGCTCCTCGTTGAAGGGAATCTGCGCCAGATAGTATTCGCGGTTGTGCGGGTCGGCTGCAAGCGAGTCGGCAAGGGCTTGGGCCTCGGAATCCTCGGTCGATGCTGAGCCCTCCGGGGCATCTGAGCCTTCAGAGGCTAATGGGCCATCTGAGCCTTCGGGCATTTCCGGGCCTTCAGGCGTTTCTGTGGGAGTGGGCGTGGCCACCACCGTCACGTTGCTGCGGCGCCAGTTGTCGGCGTTCTCACGCTTGCCCCATTGTTTCTGGAAGGTCTGCTTGCCTTGGTTCACAGCCATCTGGTTGTAGAAATACCATTGGCCGTCCTTCGTGTTGGAAGACGTCGTCTGCTGTTGTTGCTGTCGTCCGCCCCGCTGGTCGCGGTTGCCAACGGCGCCTTGCCGCTGCTGGGCTGCCTCCACCTCGGCTTCGCGGGCCTTGTCGGCTTCTTCCTTCTCTTTCTTCTTCAGCTCGTCGATGACGCGGTCGATGACTTTCAGGCGATCAGCCTCGGGCATCAGGGCCAGCTGCTGCAGTGAGTCCTGCAGGTGGACGGCATCGGTGTAGGGCACCAGCTCGTCGAGCACCTTCGAGCGTTGCGACAGCTCTTCATAGCCCGGGCGCTCCTTGTCGAGCAGTCCGATGGCCTCGCCATAGCAGCGCTGGGCGTCGTTGTAGCGCTCCATATCCCAGTAGAGATTACCCAGCGTGAGCAGCAGCACGCCTTTCTCCGTACCGCTGCGGGTGGCTTTCTTGTTGCCCTCCTCGTAGGCTGTGATGGCCTTCAGGGTGTCGTTGCGCGACAGGTAGATGTTGCCGATGGCATAGTACACCTGATCCAGGAAGTCCTTGTTCTTGTCGCTGGCGGCCATCCGCTTCAGCCGGCGTATCATCTTGCGATAGTCCTTCGCAGCCATCACCTCGGTCTGGGCGATGCGGGCATTAAACTCCAGCTCGTAGGGCGGGTTCTGTGCTGCCACATGACCGTATGCCTTGTAGGCCTCCTGATCGCGTCCGAGCGACGAGAGCACCTGTCCCATGAGGAACCACTCGCGGGCTTTCTGCGTCTTGCGGCGCTCAGCCTTGATGGTCTTGCGCAGATAGGGTAGGGCCGTATCCAGCTCGCCTGAGCACAGATAATAGTTGGCCAGCGTCTGATCCCAAGCCTTCTGGGCGCTGTAGTGGATGGAGTCGCGACGCTGGTTGCGGATGACGTCCTCGGCGTCATAGAGCCAGTCGAGCTCCGTGTAGCAGCGGGCCAGCCAGGCACGCGCCTGGGCGTTGATGGCGGGCTGCGTCTGATAGAGACGGCTCACGTAGCTGAAGGTGGCGGCGGCCTCGTCGAAGGCACCGCTCTGGAACTGTGCCTCGCCCATCAGCAGCCAGGCTTTCCACAGGAATGGGTTGTATTCGCGGCGCGTCAGCCACTCGATGTCCTTCTGCGTCTTCTTGCGTGACTTCTTCCACTCCGGGCGGGCCTTGATGCTGTGCTGCTTGATGGTCTTCTCCATCTTCTCCACCGTGCGATCATAGTTGCCCTTGCCTATCTCGCGGCTGTTTTTATTGCCTACGGTGAAGAGGGGCAACAGCTCGGTGTAGTCGTCCTTGTTGCCTTTCTCCTTCTCCAGCTGACCGTCGAGGAAGGCCTGCTTGCCGTTGTAGAAAGTATTGTATTTCGCCGTAAACGACTGCCAGAAGCGTGTCCGCGCAGTATTCTTATGCACGGAACAACCGGCCGTCAGCAATAGCACGGCCAGCAGAACGATGACGACGATACGATGTCTCACATCTATAAAAACTAAGAAACGGGCTTTTTATTGCCTTCGCGGCGCTTTTTCTCTTCCAGCAGGCAGCCAATCTTACATTCGCCCGTCGCCACGCTGCTGCACGACGAGCAGTCGTGGGCCTCATTGACAGGCGCATCCGTGCCGCCCTTGGTAAACATCGAGGCCAAAGCCGCCACCACACCAAGGGCCACCAGCGAACCGATACAAATCAGGATGAACTGCATATATCAACCATCAACCATCCACCATCAACCATCCACCATCAACCATCAATCTTAAATCCCGCCTCCTGGAGGTCTTCCCAGAAGCGAGGATAGGACTTGCTGACCACCTGTGGCTGGTTGATGACAATCTCCCGACGCTGACACAACG